>NZ_JASCOY010000112.1:0-14308 GCF_029960075.1 Pseudomonas sp. PS02290 | reverse complement strand
AAACCCTGGCTTGGCGCCGTCCGATTGCCTTTCGTGGGCCCGGCTTTTGCCGGGAAGGCGTCGGATGTCACACCGAAAATCCACAGTGTTTTCGCCGCCCTATTCCCGGCTGAAGCCGGTCCCACCAAAAATCGCAAGCCGCCCTACCGAAGCCGATCCTGCTTAACCAATCCGTCGGGCCGCATAGCGCTTGAGCATGCTCGGGACATCGAGAATCAGTGCGATACGGCCGTCACCGGTGATGGTCGCGCCCGACATGCCTGGCGTGCCTTGCAGCATTTTGCCCAGCGGCTTGATCACCACTTCTTCCTGGCCTACCAACTGATCCACCACGAATCCGATGCGTTGCGTGCCCACCGACAGAATCACCACGTGGCCTTCGCGCTGCTCCTCGTGAGCCGCCGAGCTGATCAGCCAGCGCTTGAGGTAGAACAACGGCAGCGCCTTGTCGCGCACGATCACCACTTCCTGACCGTCGACGACGTTGGTGGTCGACAGGTCCAGGTGGAAGATCTCGTTGACGTTGACCAGCGGGAACGCGAAGGCCTGGTTGCCCAGCATGACCATCAGCGTCGGCATGATCGCCAGGGTCAGCGGCACCTTGATGATGATCTTTGAGCCCAGGCCTTTGGTGGAATTGATGCTGATGGAGCCGTTGAGCTGGGCGATCTTGGTTTTCACCACGTCCATGCCCACGCCACGCCCGGACACATCGGAAATCTCGGTCTTGGTCGAGAAGCCCGGCGCGAAGATCAGGTTGTAGCAGTCGGTGTCGCTGAGGCGATCCGCTGCATCCTTGTCCATCACGCCACGCTTGACCGCGATGGCACGCAGGACCGCAGGGTCCATGCCTTTGCCGTCATCGGAAATCGACAGCAGGATGTGATCGCCTTCCTGTTCGGCGGCCAGAATTACACGACCGTTCCGGGACTTGCCCGACGCCTCGCGCTCTTCCGGCGACTCGATACCGTGGTCGACCGCGTTGCGCACCAAGTGGACCAGCGGGTCGGCCAGGGCCTCGACGAGGTTCTTGTCCAGGTCGGTTTCTTCACCCACCAGTTCAAGGCTGATTTCTTTCTTCAACTGACGCGCCAGATCGCGAACCAGTCGCGGGAAGCGACCGAACACTTTCTTGATCGGCTGCATGCGGGTCTTCATGACCGCGGTCTGCAGGTCAGCGGTGACCACGTCCAGGTTGGACACGGCCTTGGACATGGCTTCATCGGCGCTGTTGGCGCCCAGGCGGACCAGGCGGTTACGCACCAGCACCAGTTCGCCGACCATGTTCATGATTTCATCCAGCCGCGCGGTGTCGACGCGCACGGTGGTTTCCGCTTCAGACGGCGGTTTTTCGCTGGGCGCCGGCGCCGCAGCGCGAGCCGGTGCGGGAGCAGCAGCCGGTGCAGCTTTGGCCGGCGCTGCAGCAGCAGGCGTCGCTTTGGCCGGTTCGGCTTTGGCGGGCTCGGGCTTCTTGGTCGGTGCCGCTGCGGCCGGCGCTGCAGCTGCAGCTGCACCGGCAGCCACGGCAGGTTCGAACTTGCCTTTGCCGTGCAACTGATCCAGCAGGTCTTCGAATTCGTTGTCGGTGATCTCGTCCGACGCAGCGGCTTTCGACGCAGCGGCGGGTGCAACCGGCGCGGCAGGTGCAGCGGCAGCAGGTGCCGCAGCGCCAGGAGCCGCAGCGCCGACGGCGTCCGGTGAGAACGAGCCTTTGCCGTGCAACTGATCCAGCAGCGACTCGAATTCGTCGTCAGTGATTTCGTCACTGGCCGGTGCGGCAGACGGCGTCACAGCCGCTGGCGGTTGCACCGCGTCAACGGCGAACTGGCCTTTGCCATGCAGCTGATCGAGGAGTGATTCGAATTCGGCGTCAGTGATTTCATCGCTGGCCGCCGTGCCAGCCGGCGCAGCGGGAGCCGCTGCTGCCGGCGCAGCTGCAACGGGTGCCGCGGCAACAGGCGCAGACGGAGCCGGTGCAGGCGCACCTGCCGCTTGCGCCTTGACGGCGTTGAGCGAATCCAGCAGCTGTTCGAATTCCAGATCGGTGATGTCTTCGGACGGCGCTTCAGCGACCGGCTCTTCAACCACCACCGGTGCCGCAGCGATTTCTTCTGCCGAGGCTGGCTCGGCCAGGCGAGCCAGCGCGGCCAGCAATTCAGGCGTGGCCGGGGTGACGGCAGAACGCTCGCGCACCTGACCGAACATGCTGTTAACAGTGTCGAGCGCTTCGAGCACCACGTCCATGAGCTCCGAGTCGACGCGACGCTCACCCTTACGCAGGATGTCGAACACGTTCTCGGCGATGTGACAGCATTCAACCAGCTCGTTGAGCTGGAGGAAGCCGGCGCCCCCTTTTACAGTGTGAAAACCGCGAAAAATTGCATTGAGCAGGTCCGCATCGTCAGGCCGGCTTTCCAGCTCGACCAACTGCTCTGACAACAGCTCGAGAATCTCGCCGGCCTCTACCAGAAAATCCTGAAGGATTTCTTCATCGGCGCCGAAGCTCATTGGGGGGTGCTCCTAAAATTAACCGTCAAACCGATCCGGAGGCTGCACTGACGGCCTGCGCGCATTGCTTTCGTCGAAGCATTGGCGCGCGGGTCCAGCAGCCACTTTCACAGAAAACCTGAAGTCCGAGACAGAATGACCGAATCAGAATCCGAGGCTGGATAGCAGATCGTCAACATCATCCTGTCCGGATACAACGTCTTCACGTTTATCGGCATGAATCTGCGGACCTTCACCCTTGGAGTGAAGTTTTTCTTGTTCTTTTTGCTGACGGAACATTTCCTGGTCGTGCTCGATGCCCGCGAAGCGGTCCACCTGGCTCGCCATGAGCACCAGCTTGAGCAGATTGCGCTCGACTTCCGTGACCAGCGTGGTCACGCGCTTGATCACCTGACCGGTGAGGTCCTGGTAATCCTGGGCCAGCAGAATGTCGTTCAGGTGCGCAGAGACCTCGGTGGTCTCCTTCTCGCTGCGGGTCAGGAACACATCGACGCGGCGGGCCAGATCACGAAACTCTTCGGCGCTGATCTCGCGGCGCATGAAGCGTCCCCAATCGGCGCTCAAGGACTTGGCGTCTTCAGTGAGCCCGTGCATCAACGGCGTGCTCAGCTCTACCAGATCCATGGTCCGGTTCGCCGCGTTTTCAGTCAGCCTGACGACGTACGACAGCCGCTCGGTGGCGTCGGTGATCTGGGAGACCTCCTCGGCCTGCGGCATGTTCGGGTCGATCTGGAAGTTGACGATCGCGCTGTGCAGCTCGCGCGTCAGTTTGCCGACTTCCTGATACAGGCCGCGGTCGCGGGTCTGGTTAAGCTCATGGATCAGTTGCACGGCGTCGCCGAACTTGCCTTTTTCAAGGCTCGCGACCAGCTCTTGTGCGTGTTTCTTCAGGGTTGACTCAAAGTCACCCATTGTCGAATCTTTGGAATCCATAGCGCCCTCGCAGCGGACATCAGCTATTGACGCGCTCGAATATCTTTTCGATTTTTTCTTTGAGCACTTGCGCGGTGAACGGCTTCACCACGTAGCCGTTCACACCGGCCTGAGCGGCTTCGATGATCTGCTCGCGCTTGGCTTCGGCAGTGACCATCAGCACCGGCAGGCTGCGCAGACGCTCGTCGGCACGCACCTGACGCAACAGGTCGATGCCGGACATGCCCGGCATGTTCCAGTCAGTGACGAGGAAGTCAAAAGCGCCGCTTTGCAGCATCGGCAATGCGGTGAGTCCGTCATCTGCTTCGGCCGTGTTGGTGAACCCAAGGTCACGCAACAGGTTTTTTATGATCCGCCGCATCGTTGAGAAGTCATCAACGATGAGGATTTTCATGTTCTTGTCCAATTCGACCTCCAAGCAGTCTTTAACGCGTTCAGCACCTGAACGCGCGTTCAATCAATACCGGCTGTGCCGAACATCAAGAGGGGGTTGAATCGACCGGAACAAGCGCAGCGAAACCGGATCATCTACGACCCGGTTCGACCGACTCCTGCCGTGTCTCATTTGCTTCCCGCTCACGTCTTGCACAGCCGGTCTTACACGCAACACGCAGGCCTCGCGGCCTGCGCCTGATTCACGAACGTGCGCGCCACTCGCCAAGACGACCGCGCAACCGCGCCGCGCATTGACTGTGCAGCTGGCTGACCCGCGACTCGCTGACCCCCAGGACCTCACCGATTTCCTTGAGGTTCAGCTCTTCGTCGTAGTACAGCGACAACACCAGGCGTTCACGTTCGGGCAAGTTGGCAATGGCCTCGGCCAGCGCAGCCTGGAAGCGCTCGTCTTCCAGATCCCGCGACGGTTCGAGGGACTGGCTCGCGCCGTCCTCGTGCAGCCCTTCGTGTTCGCCGTCCTGCAACAGGTCGTCGAAACTGAACAGGCGGCTGCCCAGGGTATCGTTCAAAATCCCGTAGTAATCGTCGAGACTCATTTCAAGTTCGGCAGCAACCTCGTGATCTTTAGCGTCACGGCCGGTTTTTGCTTCGATTGCACGAATCGCGTCACTGACCATGCGCGTGTTGCGGTGGACCGAGCGCGGCGCCCAGTCCCCCTTGCGCACTTCGTCGAGCATCGCACCACGGATACGAATACCCGCGTACGTCTCGAAGCTGGCCCCTTTGGTGGAGTCGTATTTGGTCGAGACTTCGAGCAAGCCAATCATGCCCGCCTGGATCAAATCCTCGACCTGCACGCTGGCCGGCAGACGCGCCAGCAAGTGGTAGGCGATTCGTTTGACCAGCGGGGCATAACGCTCGATCAGCTCATACTGGGAGTCTTTGGACGATTTGCTGTACATGCGATAGCCACTTGCTGTCATGAGACGGGCCCTGCGCTGGTTTGATGCACGAGGCGTTCTACGAAAAATTCCAGGTGGCCGCGCGGGTTCGCCGGGAGCGGCCAGGTGTCGACTTTCTGCGCGATGGCCTTGAACGCCAGGGCACATTTGGAACGCGGAAACGCTTCGTACACGGCGCGCTGTTTCTGCACGGCCTTGCGTACGCATTCGTCGTACGGCACGGCGCCCACATATTGCAGGGCCACGTCGAGAAAACGGTCGGTGACTTTGGTCAGCTTGGCGAAGAGGTTGCGCCCTTCCTGCGGGCTCTGGGCCATGTTGGCCAGGACGCGGAAGCGGTTCATGCCGTAATCGCGGTTGAGCAGTTTGATCAGGGCATAGGCGTCGGTGATCGATGTGGGCTCGTCGCACACCACCAGCAGCACTTCCTGGGCCGCGCGGACAAAGCTCACCACCGACTCGCCGATGCCGGCGGCGGTATCGATGACCAGCACATCGAGGTTGTCGCCAATGTCACTGAACGCCTGAATCAGCCCGGCATGCTGCGCCGGGGTCAGGTGGACCATGCTCTGGGTGCCCGATGCCGCCGGCACGATGCGTACACCGCCCGGGCCTTGCAGCAAGACATCGCGCAGCTCGCACCGCCCTTCGATGACATCAGCCAGGGTGCGTTTGGGGGTCAGACCCAACAATACGTCGACGTTGGCCAGACCCAGATCGGCGTCCAGCAGCATGACGCGACGTCCCAGCTCGGCCAGTGCCAGTGAAAGATTCACTGAAACGTTGGTCTTGCCTACGCCACCTTTGCCACCGGTCACCGCGATAACCTGTACGGGATGCATGCTGCCCATGTTAATTGTTTACCTTGTCTTGCTTAGACCTAAGCCACATGTCGGGCTGCACGTTCAGTGTCTGAACAATGCCTGGCAGACCATCGATGCAGGAAAATTCCACTGTCATTTTCTTCACCTAGCCCGCGCGCTTGCCGGTGCTGTGATAAAGATCCGCAAACATATCCGCCATCGCTTCCTCGCTCGGCTCCTCCTGCATCTGCACGCTGACAGCCCGGCTCACCAATTGGTGCCGACGCGGCAAATGCAGATCATCCGGTATCCGTGGGCCATCGGTGAGATAGGCCACAGGCAGTTCGTGTGTCACGGCCAGGCTGAGCACTTCGCCAAGGCTGGCCGTTTCGTCGAGCTTGGTCAGGATGCACCCGGCCAGGCCGCAACGTTTGTAACTGTGATAAGCCGCTGACAGCACCTGCTTCTGGCTGGTCGTCGCCAGCACCAGGTAGTTGCGCGCCTTGATGCCACGCCCGGCGAGGGTTTCCAGTTGCAGACGCAGGGCCGGATCGCTGGCTTGCAGGCCGGCGGTGTCGATCAACACCACGCGCTTGCGCAACAGCGGCTCCAGCGCCTGTGCCAGGGACTGGCCCGGGTCGACGTGGGTGACCGGTACATTGAGGATCCGGCCCAGGGTTTTCAGTTGCTCCTGAGCGCCAATGCGGAAACTGTCCATGCTCACCAGCGCGATATTTTGCGCGCCGTATTTCAACACATATCGGGCCGCCAGTTTAGCCAGCGTGGTGGTTTTGCCCATGCCGGCAGGACCGACCATGGCAATCACACCGCCCTCTTCCAGTGGCTCGACGTCCGGCGTGGCAATCATGCGGGCCAGATGGGCCAGCAGCATGCGCCAGGTGTGAGCCTGATCGTTGGAGTCCGGGACCATCGCCAGCAAGTCGCGGGACAGCGGGCCGGAAAGGCCGACCCGTTGCAGACGGCGCCACAGATTGGCCTGTTGCGGACGGCCGTCTCGCAGCTGGTTCCAGGCCAGCGAGCCCAGCTGGACTTCCAGCAGTTCGCGCAGGCCGTTCAATTCGGAGCGCATCGCTTCGTAGGCGCGGTCGCCAACGCCCGGCTCGGCGTTGCGCTCGGCGCGTTCGGCGGCCACTGCGGCGTGGACGGACGGGCGAAACGGTTCTTCCAGCGTCGGTTCGATCTGCTTGCTGTCATCCATCGCAAGGCCGGCGAACAACTGACGGTTGGCGACAGTGTCCAGCTCGCTGCGGTGGGTCAGCTCAGCCTGAGCAGTGACGATGAGCGACTGAGTCTTGCGCAGCTCGTCTTCGAGTTCGATGTTCGGCACACGCGGGGCCAGCGCAGACAGCTTGTAGTCCAGGGCGGCGGTCAGTTCCACGCCGCCAGCGATCCGCCGGTTGCCGATGATGGCGGCTTCAGCGCCCAGCTCATCGCGAACCAGTTTCATGGCTTGTCGCATATCGGCGGCGAAAAAACGCTTAACTTGCATGACTCACTACCTCAGCCGTTAGGCCCGACAGTCGCTACGATGGTGACTTGCTTATTGTCAGGAATTTCCTGGTAAGCCAAAACATGCATATTCGGTACAGCCAACCGTCCAAAGCGAGACAACATGGCGCGAACCGGACCTGCGACCAACAAAATAACCGGCTGCCCCTGCATCTCCTGACGCTGCGCCGCTTCGATCAACGAGCGCTGAAGTTTCTCAGCCATGCTCGGTTCGAGGAGAACGCCTTCTTCCTGACCCTGACCTGCCTTCTGCAGACTATTTAGCAATATCTGTTCCAACCTTGGCTCAAGGGTGATCACAGGCAGCTCCGGCTCAATGCCGACAATGCTTTGGACGATTGCGCGGGACAACCCGACCCGTACGGCAGCCACCAGCGCGGCGGTATCTTGACTACGCGCAGCGTTGTTGGCGATGGCTTCGGCGATGGAGCGAATATCGCGAACCGGCACCTGTTCGGCGAGCAGCGCCTGCAGCACCTTCAGCAGGGCCGACAGCGACAACACGCCCGGGACCAGTTCTTCCGCCAGTTTTGGCGATCCCTTGGCAAGCAGGGTCATCAATTGCTGGACTTCCTCGTGGCCAATCAATTCATGAGAGTGCTTGTAGAGAATCTGGTTCAAGTGAGTCGCCACCACGGTGCTGGCGTCCACCACGGTGTAACCGAGGGATTGCGCCTGGGCACGCTGGCTGATTTCGATCCACACGGCCTCCAGGCCAAACGCCGGGTCTTTGGCAGTGATGCCATTGAGGCTGCCAAACACCTGACCGGGGTTGATCGCCAGTTCGCGGTCCGGGTAGATCTCGGCTTCGGCCAGGGTCACGCCCATCAGGGTCAGGCGATAGGCGCTGGGCGCCAGGTCGAGGTTGTCGCGGATGTGCACGGTCGGCATGAGAAAGCCCAGTTCCTGAGAGAGCTTCTTGCGCACGCCCTTGATCCGCGCCAGCAATTGACCACCCTGGTTGCGGTCCACCAGCGGAATCAGGCGGTAGCCGACTTCCAGGCCAATCATGTCGATCGGGGTCACGTCGTCCCAGCCCAGTTCCTTGGATTCCTGCGCGCGGGTCGGCGATGGCAGCAGCTCTTGCTGACGCTTGACCTCTTGCACGGCAGCCAGCTTGACCTGGTTCTCTTTCTTCCACAGCAGGTAGGCGCCGCCGGCAGCCACCAGACCGAGGCTGATGAAGGAGAAGTGCGGCATGCCCGGGACCAGGCCCATGACGATCATGATGCCGGCGGATACGGCGAGCGCCTTGTGGGAGGCAAACATCTGCCGACCGACCAGTTTGCCCATTTCTTCCGAACCGGAAGCACGGGTCACCATGATCGCGGCGGCGGTGGACAGCAGCAGGGATGGCAATTGCGCCACCAAACCGTCACCGATGGTCAGCAGCGCGTAGACCTTGCCGGCATCGCCGAAGCTCATGCCGTGTTGCAGGATGCCCACCAGCATGCCGCCGATGAGGTTGATGAAGAGGATCAGCAGGCCGGCGATGGCGTCACCGCGGACGAATTTGCTGGCACCGTCCATGGAGCCGTAGAACTCGGCTTCCTGGGCGACTTCAAGACGACGGCGTTTGGCTTCGGGCTGGTCGATGAGGCCGGCGTTGAGGTCGGCGTCGATGGCCATCTGTTTGCCGGGCATGGCGTCGAGGGTGAAGCGCGCGCTCACTTCAGAGATCCGGCCGGCACCTTTGGTGACGACGACGAAGTTGATGATCATGAGGATGGCGAAGACGACGATACCGACGACGTAGTTGCCGCCGATGACGACTTCACCGAACGCCTGGATGACTTTACCGGCGGCGGCGTGGCCGTCCTGGCCGTGGAGCATGACGACGCGGGTGGAGGCGACGTTGAGGGCCAGTCGCAGCAGGGTGGCGACGAGGAGGATGGTCGGGAATACGGAGAAGTCGAGGGGCCGCAGGGCATAGATACAGACGAGCAGGACGACGATGGACAGGGCGATGTTGAAGGTGAAGAAGACGTCGAGCAGGAACGGCGGCATAGGCAGCATCATCATGGCGAGCATGACGAGGAGCAGTAGCGGGACGCCAAGTTGTCCACGGCCCAGGCCGATCAATCCGGTTCTGGCGTGGGAGATTATTTGTGAGCGTTCCACCGATGGGCACCTGCGCGTTAAATCAATCTTTTGACGCCGAAGCGTTGTATCGGGGTTATTGCAAGAAGGGGTCCAACATTTGGGATTGGGTGAAAATATCAGAGTGCCAGTATTTAGATTTGTGTTCATCCGACGGTTTTGCATCGCTGCGGTGGAGATCAAGATCAAGAGCGTCGGCCTAAAGGCCTCGGTTTCGCCTTCGGCGAGTTACTTGGAAAAGCACCCCAAGTAACCAAGGGTGCCTGCTCCTGGCTAGGTCCCTCCTCCGTCGGGACTCCCTCACTTCGACGACGCTCCGTGGGCCCGCGCCGAACGGACATCCATGTCCTAGCGGCGCTCTCGCCGCATCCATGCGGCTCGGCCCACTCCGCTTCGCCTGCGTTCGGCCTGCACCCAAGTCGCGTTTTGTGGTGTCTGGACTTTTTGCGTATGAAGATCAGAAGCGCGCTTACGCTTAGTAGGACCGGCTTCAGCCGGGAAGGCGTCAGATGTGACACCGCAAATCATCAAGGGCAAACGACGCTCATGTGGGAGTGAGCTTGCTCACGAAAGCGGCCTTCCAGACGCTAGATGATTGGCCGATCGTTCCCCCGCTCCGCGTGGGAATGCCGCCCCCGACGCTCCGCGTCCAGCCGCTAGATCACTTTCACCGCCCGCCCAATAAATTGAATCGGCCCCGTAGGCTTGCCGGTCGGGGAGCCGTTGGGGTTTTCGAGGGTGAGTTCGAAGAGTTGGTTGGGTTGCAGCGGCGGCAGTTTGTTCACCGGTACGGAGAGGGTCTGGCCGGGTTTGACCAGGCCCAGGGACACGGGGCCCTGCCAGCCGTCGGCCTTGGTCCAGAACTGGAGGGCTTTGTCGGCGGGGACTGGGGTGGCGCCGAGCGGTATCAGCTGGATTTCTTCCGGGTTGCTGGCCTGGATGACCCAGCCGGGGGCCTGGTTTTGCGGGGCAACGAGCACGACGAGGTAGGTTGTGGGGTTCACCGGGGCGGTTCGGGTCAGGAGCATCGAGCCCAGCAGCAGGGTCGCAACGAGTCCTGCGCCGGCCAGTCCGCGCCACAGGGGCAGGAGATCCCACCAGGAATGCGACGTCACGGCAGGCGTTTGTACGGGAACTCGGCGGTCACGGCTGTTGACGCTGCGCTCGATCCGGTCCCACAGCCGTGGGCTTGGGGTGTGCGGTTCGGCGAGTTCGGTCAAGGCCAGAAGGCGCCCTTCCCATGCGTCCACCGCCGTACGCAAGTCGGCGTCCGTGGCGAGGCGGTTTTGGACATTGAGGCGTTGCTCGGCCGGCAGTGTGCCTAGCACGTACTCGCTGGCCAATGCGTCCAGTTCATCGGCGCTGTCGTTCGACGGATAGCCTGTCATCCCATGCACTCCCGCAATGCCACCAGACTGCGTTTGATCCAGGCTTTTACCGTGCCCAGTGGCGCGCCGATTTTCTGCGCTATCTCCGAATGCGAAAAACCGTCTACGTACGCATGAAGAATGCAGTTGCGACGCGCCGGTTCCAGTTGTTCGAGGCACCCGTAAATACGCCCCGAGCGGGCACGGTATTCGAAGGTGTCGGCGTCGGTGGCTGCCTCCAGAGAGGCCTCGGCCAGCACCGCGCTTTCGCTCTGTTCGCTGACCTGAACGATGTGCGCGTTGTCACGCATGAAGTTGAGCGCCAGGTGCCGGGTCACGCTGAAGATCCAGCCACGGGCAGTGCCTCGCGCCGGGTCGAAACTGCCAGCGCGGGTCCAGATTTTGAGGAAGGCGTCGTGCACGATGTCCTCGGCCAGCGCGTCGCTGCGGGCGATCCGTTTGGCGACGCCGAGCAGGCGCGCGCTTTCTTGCGTGTAGAGCGCGTGCAACGCCTGCTGCTCACCTCGGGCGCAGGCCGCCAGGCAGGCTTCGTAGTCAAAACAGTCTTCAGGTAGGGACAAAATGTTCAACCGCCAACGAAAAGAAATACCCCAGCCCAAAGGCCGGGGTTGCGTCGGTGCAGCGTAGATGACTTTGTACGTCGGCGACGCTGCCTGACGTGGGACGTTGGTCTACTTCGCGGCCCAGAAAATATAGTCCGCCTGATATTTCACGATTTCCTGCTTGCCCTTGGTCGCCGTCGAGCACTCCATCTTCGGCGCGACACCGCCTTTGGTTGCGACGCGCTGGATGTAACTGACGTTGCTCATCGCGCCCTTGCCTTCCGCAGGGTTGGCTTTCACCAACTGAAACGGAATGTCGCCCGTCCCGGCGGGGGCCACAGCGAGCTGCGTACCGGTGATCTTCGAACCGTCAGCGGCCTGCCACGTAGCCGGTGGCCCGAAGTACGTGCCGACCTGCTTGCCGCTGCGATCATTCAACACCGCTTTCGGGCCGACGAATGTCCATTCGGTCTGGCCGGCGGCGTTGGGCTTGTCGCGGCATTCGTAGGTGATCTCGCCCACGCCTACCGTCTCCATGGCGATCTTGTGCCCGTCCGGCACCTTCACCGTATCCGGCAACGCCATCTGCGCGAAAGCCGCCGGCGCCGTTGCCAGCAGGCAAGTGGCAGCCAATGAAACACCGAACGTGCCCAGTAATTTTTTAGCGTTCATGCCATCTCTCCATTGGATAAACAGGTCAGCAGCCATCGCTACTACTTGTACTACCCGGGGGAAAGGGAACTGGATGCAGCGGATTGAAAATAAATCTGTGCGGGGATTAGCAGGAGTACGGGAGGGATGAGCAGAAGGGCATTGAGTCGATCGACATGGCGCCCGCAGAAAGGCCAGGCCATGGACCCGGCGGACGGAATGAGCGTCCGCCGGGTGCTGCAACGATCAGGTCAGCGCTTACGGCATCAGCACCGAATCGACCACGTGGATGACGCCGTTCGACTGCATCACATCAGCGATGCTGACCGCGCTTTTGCCACCTTTGGCGTCCATCACCCAGAGCTTGCCGTCATGGGGCATCACGGTGAGGGATTCGCCCTGTACGGTTTTCAGCATCACCTTGCCGCCGTTCATTTTGGCGTCCGCCATCAATTGTTTGGCGGTGTGGGTGCCGGCGACGACGTGATACGTCAGAATTTTGGTCAGGTCAGCCTTGTTCTCCGGCTTGACCAGCGTGTCGACGGTCCCGGCCGGCAGTTTGGCGAAGGCTTCATTGGTGGGGGCGAAGACAGTGAACGGGCCTTTGCTGTTGAGCGTGTCTACGAGACCTGCAGCTTTGACCGCCGCCACCAGGGTCGTGTGGTCCTTGGAGTTGACGGCGTTCTCGACGATGGTCTTGGTCGGGTACATGGCGGCGCCACCGACCATGACGGTATCGGCGGCAAAGCCCGGGGATGCAGCAAGACAAAGGGCAGCGAACGAGACAGCGGCGATGCGTTTGGCGAGGGTCAACATGGTAGTTCTCCCGGATTCTTAGGTCCTTCGGATGAAGGTGGGAGATATACGAAGCGAGCGACGGAACGGATGCATCAGAGTGAGGATATTTTTCCCTGGGCGACGACCGGTCCGGTCGGCAGCCCGCTCGGTGACCCGTTCAACGGCTCAAGGGTGATCGCGAGCACCGCACCGCTGGCGAGCAGGTCAGCCAGTGGCGGCGCTACGTTCAATGTCGCGGGGGCATTGGCCGGCAGCAGGCCCAGCGACCGAGGCTTGCCATCGGCGGCGATTACCCACGCCTCGGCACTTTTACCCGGCCAGTCTGCGCGGCCCGTGTTGACGAACAGGACGCTTCGCCGGTCAGGGTTGATCGTCGCGGCAAACAGCGTCGTGCCGTCGCTCTGTTCGAGACGCGCCAACAAGGCCGGCCCCGACGTCGGTCGAGGAACAGGTTGCTGAAGCGTCAGCACCGACGCCAGCAACCCGGCAGCCAGCGC
This sequence comes from Pseudomonas sp. PS02290, assembly GCF_029960075.1. Lineage (NCBI taxonomy): Bacteria > Pseudomonadati > Pseudomonadota > Gammaproteobacteria > Pseudomonadales > Pseudomonadaceae > Pseudomonas > Pseudomonas sp. PS02290. The sequence continues at coordinate 1,200 of NZ_JASCOY010000112.1, read as the reverse complement.
CGCCGTTGTCCAGCGCCAGAGCCCTAAGCTGTTCCACCAGCCTGACACCCGTGACGGCGAATGGCTGGCACCCGCAAACAACCGCTGCTCAATCCTGCCCCAGGTGCCCGCGGGAGGACTGGACACGGGCAATTGACCGAGCCACTCGGCGAACTGCTCCTGCCATTGCGCCAGCGCGCGTTGATGGCGAGGCTCCAGCGCAATCATCGCCTCCACCCGCTCACGCTCTTCGCGGCTGAGCACGCCCAGCACGTACTCGGCGATCAGCAGGTCCGGGGTCTCGTCGGGCGGCACGGGATGCTCGTTCATAGGCCGAGGCACAAGCGCAGTCGAAGCAGCCCGCGACGAATCCAGCTTTTCATCGTCCCCAGCGCAATACCGTGGCGCTCGGCCAGTTCGGCGTAGGAACAACCCTCGAAGAACGCCACGCGGATATAGCGTTGCTGCGCGTCTTCCAAGGTTTCAAGGCAGCGGTCCAGCTGACTGCCCTCCTGCTCGCGCTCGAGGGCGTCCGGGATGGGGTCGTCCTGGGTGGGTAATTCGGGGATGGTTTCAAGGGGATCTTGACGGCGATGGGCCCTGCGCCGGTCAATCGCCTTGTGGCGGGCCATGGTCGAGAGCCAGGTGATGGCGCTGGCCCGTTGCGGATCGAATCGAGAGGCCTTCAGCCACGCCATGATGTACACCTCCTGCAGCACCTCTTCCGCCTCGGCCCGATTGCCGGAATAGTGCAGGCAAATACCGAACAGCCTGGACGAGGTGGCGTGATACATAGCTTCGAACGCCAACCGATTGCCTGTGGCGCAGGCCAGCAACAGGACATTCAACGCTTCGGCGCTGGACTGAGCGTCAGACAGTGGCGCTGCATTCGATCGAATGGTCAAGTGGCGAGGCCTAGAAAGGGACTGAGGTCACTCTAGACGCTTTCTGTTTGCGCTGTCATCAAGCTGACGTCGGCCCTCCGTACGAAGATCAAGAGCGTCTGCCTGGGGGCAGACCGTTTCGCCTTCGGCGAGTTACTTGGAAAAGCACCCCAAGTAACCAAGGGTGCCTGCTCCTGGTTGGGCCCGACTTCGTCGGGTTCCTTCACTCCGGTCTCGCTCCGTGGGCCCGCGCCGAACGGGCATCCATGCCCTGACGGCGCTCTCGCCGCATCCATGCGGCTCGGCCCACTGCGCGAGACCTGCGTTCAGCCTGCAC
>NZ_JASCOY010000111.1:0-14504 GCF_029960075.1 Pseudomonas sp. PS02290 | reverse complement strand
TCGCCTTTGGCCTTGCGACGCACGTTCTCCATCGCCAGCTGCTGGCTCTCGATGTCGGCGTGTTGCTTGCGGCGTTCGGCTTCGTTGAGGCTGACGGTTTTTTCGCTCATCAGCTTCTTCGCCAGCGCGAGTTTTTCTTCGATGAAGACAAACTCGGCGTCTTTGGCCGAACGCACGTCATGGCGCGATTGCAGCTGAGCAAGGAACGGTTTAAACGGGTCCACCGCAGGCTTGATCGCCGGCTTGATGGTGTCGTAGGTCATGGCTTCAGGCAGCGCGCTTTCGCCGATTTCCTTGGTGTCGATGATCGACGGGTAGGCGATGTCAGGCAGTACTCCCTGGTGCTGAGTGCTCTGGCCGGATACCCGGTAGAACTTCGCCAGCGTCAGTTTCAGTTCGCCATGGTTCAGCGGCTGAATGGTTTGCACGGTGCCTTTGCCGAAGGTCTGGCCACCGATGATCAGCGCGCGGTGATAATCCTGCATGGCGCCGGCGAAAATCTCCGAAGCCGAGGCAGAGAGGCGGTTGACCAGCAACGCCATCGGGCCTTTGTAGAACGCACCGCTGTTTTCGTCTTCCAGCACATCGACCTTGCCGTCGGCGTTACGCACCAGAACGGTCGGGCCTTTGTCGATGAACAGACTGGTCAGCTCGGTGGCTTCCTGCAGCGAACCACCGCCGTTGTTACGCAGGTCGATGACCACGCCGTCGACTTTCTCCGACTGCAATTCGGTCAGCAGCTTCTTGACGTCGCGGGTCGTGCTCTTGTACTCGGGATCCCCGGCGCGGTAAGCCTTGAAGTCCAGGTAGAAAGCAGGGATCTCTATGACGCCCAGCTTGTAGTCCTTGCCGTCCTGGTTCAGGTGCAGGATCGACTTCTTCGCCGCCTGCTCTTCGAGCTTCACCGCTTCGCGGGTGATCGACACGATCTTGGTGGTCTGGTCGCTCGGCGCATTGCTGGCCGGGACGATTTCCAGACGCACGACCGAGCCTTTCGGACCGCGAATCAATTTGACCACTTCATCCAGACGCCAGCCGATCACGTCGACCATCTCTTTGTCGCCCTGGGCGACGCCGATGATCTTGTCGGCGGTCGCCACTTGCTTGGTCTTGGCGGCGGGGCCGGCCGGCACCAGGCGGACGATCTTGACGTTGTCGTTGTCGCTCTGCAGGACAGCGCCGATCCCTTCCAGGGAAAGGCTCATGTTGATGTCGAAGTTTTCCGCGCTGTCAGGTGACAGATAGTTGGTGTGCGGATCGTAGGACATTGCGAAGGTGTTCAGGTACGCCTGGAACACATCCTCGCTGCGGGTCTGGCCCAGACGCGCGAGTTGGTTCTTGTAGCGCTTGGTCAGGGTTTCCTGAATCTTCGCCGGGTCTTTGCCGGCGATCTTCAGGCGCAGAACCTCATCCTTGACGCGCTTGCGCCAGAGGTCGTCGAGTTCGGCTTCGTTCTTGGCCCAAGGTGCGTCCTTGCGATCAACCAGCAAGGTTTCCTGGGTGTTCAGGTCGATCTTGTCGACGCCCTTGCTCAGTTGCGCCAGGGCGAAATCCAGACGCGACTTGATGCGGTCCAGATAGCGTTTGTAGATGGTAAAGCCTGGGGCCAGGTCGCCGCTTTTAAGGAAGTCGTCGAACTGGAAACGCCACTTGTCGAACTCGGCGATGTCGCTGGCGAGGAAGTAGCTGCGCGCAGGATCGAGGAGTTTCAGGTAGCTCTGATAGATGATTTCCGAACGCTTGTCGTCCAGCGGCGGCTTGCTGTAGTGGTGGCGCTTGAGCAGCTCCACGACATTCAGACTGGCGATGACTTCATCGCGATCAGGTTGAAGATTATCCCAGCTGTTGGCGGCGAACGAACTGGCCGACATTGGCAGGACAGTCAGGCCAATGAGTAATGCAAGGGTGGTGCTGGGTAAGAAATGCTTCATGCTGATTCGACGCGGGGACAATTGATAACGCATATTAGGCCGTCTTTGGAGGTCGCCGGTTCGGTCAGAACACGGTCGCATAATGCAAAAAGCCCAGTGGCCGTGAGGCACATCGGGCTCAGTCAAGACTCACTATGGAGGCACCGTGAAAGCATTGCAAGGCGTTGAAGGTCGTGTGGAATGGGTTGAAGAGCCATCGCCGACGCTGGATGTAGGACAAGTCCGCATCAAGGTCGCAGCCGCCGGACTCAATCGTGCCGATTTGCTGCAACGCTCTGGGCATTACCCGCCACCGCCGGGTGTCACGGAAATCCTCGGGATGGAATGTTCCGGGGTGATTGCCGAGGTCGGCTCGGGCTGCGCCTGGGAAGTCGGCGACCGCGTGTGCGCGCTGGTTGCGGGCGGGGCGATGGCCGAAGAAGTGGTGGTTGATGCGCGGCATGTGCTGCCGGTGCCCGAGGGGATTTCGCTGCACGAAGCGGCGGCGATTCCCGAAGTGTACGCCACGGCCTGGCTGAATCTGTTCCAGCTGGCCGGCCTCCAGCCTGGCGAAAAAGTGTTGCTGCACGCCGGAGCAAGTGGCGTTGGTTCAGCTGCCATTCAGCTGTGCAAGGCGTTCGGCAACCCGGTCTGGGTCACCGTGGGCTCGGCGGAGCGGCTGGCGTATTGCGAATCCCTCGGCGCCCAGGGCGGAGTGCTGCGCAACGAGAACCTGGATGCGCTGAACGACTTCGCGCCGTTCAACGTCATCCTTGACCCGGTGGGCGCCAACTACGCGGCGCTGAATCTGAAGGTGCTCGGCGTTGACGGTCGTCTGGTGCTAATCGGGCTGATGGGAGGGCGCAAGTCCGAGCTGGACTTCGCTCAGGTGCTGGGCAAGCGCATCCATATTCTGGGTTCGACCCTGCGCAGCCGCGACGACCAGTTCAAGGCCGACCTGCTCAGCGATCTGGGACAGCACGTCATGCCGCTGTTCACCGAAGGCCGCCTCAAGCCACAACTGGCGCGCAGTTTTCCGATCAGCGAAGCCGAAGCGGCCTACGCGGAGCTGGCGACCAATCAGGTGTCGGGCAAAGTTGTGCTGGTGATTGACGAAAGTCTGGTGTGATGCCGTGAGGGAACAGTGTGGTGGAAAATTGTTTCCACCCACAGTTCCCTTGAGCAGAGTGGTGGATTACTTCCAGTGGTGAATCGGCCAGTCTGCTTGCTCAGCCTTCTCGCGCAGCACCGGGTCCGGATTCACAACATGGGGGAAGTCCACTTTCTCCAGCAGCGGCAGGTCATTGCGCGAATCCGAATAAAAACTCGCCCCCTCAAGGTTCTCGCCTTCCTCATCCAGCCATGCCATCAAGCGGGTGATCTTGCCTTCGCGGTAGGTGAGCACGCCGCTGGTCTTGCCGGTGTAAACGCCGTGGGCGACTTCCAGGTCGATGGCCAGCACTTCATCAACGCCGATGCGCTCGGCAATGGGCTTGACCAGATGCACGCCCGACGCCGAGATGATCAGAATGCGATCGCCCGCAGCGCGGTGCTCGGCAATGGCCTTGGTGGCGTCGCTGAAAATGATCGGCTCGATGTAATCTTCAACCCAGGGCCCCACCAGAAAATCCACTTCCTCCGGCGTGCGCCCGACCATCGGGTCCAGGCTGAACGCCATGTAATCTTCCATGGCGAGTTCGCCCCTGCCGTAGGCGGCCATCAGCTCATGGTCCTTCTTCATGAACCACTCGGGATCGACCCAGCCCAGCCGCCCCATCTGCTCGCTCCACAGGCTTGAACAGTCACCGTGAATCAGGGTTTCGTCCAGATCGAAAATTGCTAAAGGCACGCGCGCGCTCCTCTCATCAGTGTGGGTTCGGTCGGCGTCTGGCGCGCAGCTACAAGTGTCAAGCGGCAAGCTGCAAGAGGGAGCGGTGGTAATCCAGCTTTTTCTTGCAGCTTGTCGCTTGAAGCTTGCCGCTTCAAACGGCACACAACGCCGACGCTTCGATGTGCAGGGTGACGCGCTGGCCGTTCGGGTGCAAGTCGCTGGCCGAACGGTTGAGCACGTCGACCACCAGTTCAACGCCCCGGGCTTCGACACGATAGCGGATCACGTTGCCCAGCAAACTGTGGCTGCGCACTTCCCCTTCCAGCGAACCGGTCAGGCTCAACTGAATGGCTTCCGGGCGAATCGCCACGCGGCTGTTGATCGGGCGTTGCATCAGGCGGCTGGCGGCGTCGGCCTCCAGCAGGTTGTAGTTGCCGATGAAGCCGGCGGCGAAGGCGTCGACCGGCGCGGTGTACAGGGTTTCGGCGTCGCCGCTCTGCACGATCCGGCCCTGATTCATCAGGAAAATCCGGTCGGACATGGTCAGCGCTTCTTCCTGATCGTGGGTCACGAAAATCGTCGTCAGGCCCAGCTCCTGCTGAATCGCACGGATCTGCTCGCGCAGGTGCTTGCGGATGCGCGCATCGAGGGCCGACAGCGGTTCATCGAGCAGCAGCAGGCGAGGGCGGGTCACCAGGGAGCGCGCCAATGCGACGCGCTGACACTGCCCACCCGACAGCTGATGGGGGTAGCGCGTGGCGAACTCGTTCAGCTCCACCAGCTTGAGCACCTCGGCCACCCGCTGCTTCATTTCATCGGTGCTGACTTTCTGCATGCGCAGGCCGAAGGCAACGTTCTGTTCCACGTTCATGTTGGGAAACAGCGCATAGCTCTGGAACACCATGCCGATGCCGCGCTTTTGCGGCGACACCGGCACCAGATCCTTGCCGTCGAGGAAGATGCTGCCGCTGGTCACCGACGTCAGCCCCGCGATGCAGCGCAGCAGGGTGGACTTGCCGCAGCCGGACGGGCCGAGCAGGGTGACGAATTCGCCTTTCTGGATTTCGCAATTGATGTCGCTGAAGACCGCCGTGCTGCCGTAATTCTTCTGCAGGTTTTCGACACTGACGAAGCTCATATCAGTCTTTGTCCTTGTTCAGTCGGTTGGCCGCCCACGTCAGCAGCAGTACGAAAAAGAAGTAGGAAATCACCAGCGCGCTGTTGAAGTGACCGCTGCTGTTGCGCATGTTGTTGAGGTAAACCTGCAGGGTTTCGTAGCGGGTGCCCACCAGCAGATTGGCGAACACGAATTCGCCGAACAGGAACGAGAACGACAGCAGCAGGGCGATCATCAGGCCCTTGCGCAGGTTCGGCAGCACCACCAGAAACGCTGCCTGAAAGGTGTTGGCGCCAAGCAGTTGCGCGGCGTCCATCAGATCGACCAGGTTGATCGCTTGCAGGTTGTTGGTGATCGCCCGGTACATGAACGGCAATGCCACGGTGAAGTAGCAGCCGATCAGGATCCACGGCGTACCGACCATCGCCAGCGGCCCCGAGCCGTAGAGCTGCAACAGACCTACCGACGACACCACCGGCGGCACCGCGAAGGGCAACAGGATGAGGATGTTCATCAGCGCGTCGAGCTTGGGGAAGTGGTAATGCACGACGAACAGCAGCGGCAGAATCAGCACCACCGACAACGCCAGCGCGCCGACGCACACCAGCAGCGACTGACCGAACGCGCGCAGAAAACGCGGATCGCTCCACAGCGCGACGTACCATTTGTAGGTCAGGCCGTCGGGCAGAATCGTTGCCGACCAACTGGTGGCGATCGAATACACAAAGGTGCCCAGCAGCGGCGCCAGCAGAATCAGAAACAGCAGGTACACCACGACGCGGTGGTAAAGCCCCGGCGGGCGGCGTTCAGCGCGAGACATGGTAGCTCCTCTTCAACAGCCACTGATGCACGACGGTCACCAGCGTCATCATCCCCACCAGAATCATCGCCAGGGCGCTGGCCATGTTCGGGTCCAGCGTGATGTCGCCGGCGACCATCGCCGCGATGCGGATTGGCAGCACGTTGAAATTGCCGGTGGTCAGTGCATAGACCGTGGCGTAGGCACCCAGCGCGTTGGCCAGCAAAATGACGAACGTGCCAAGCAACGCAGGGGTCAGCACCGGAATCCCGATGTGCCGCCAGAAATCCCAGCCGCTGGCCCCCAGCAGTGACGCCGACTCGCGCCAGTCTTCACGCAGTGCGTCGAACGCCGGGTAGAGCAGCAGCACGCCCAAGGGGATCTGGAAGTAGGTGTAGAGGATGATCAGGCCGGTCTTCGAGTACAGGTTGAAGTCATCGATGATCCCGGCCTGTTTGAGAATCAGCGTCAGCGCGCCGTTGAAACCGAGCAGGATGATGAAGGCAAACGCCAGCGGGACGCCGGAAAAGTTACTGGTCATGTTGGCGAAGGCGCTGACGAAATCCCTCAGGCGCGACGGCACCTTACGCAGCGAATAGCTGCCGAGAATCGCGATGACGATGCCGATCAGGCTCGACCAGAAGCTGATCTCCAGGCTGTACTGCATCGCTTGGCGGTAGAAGCGCGAATTGAACGCCTTGATGAAGTTGTCGATGCCCCAGCCGGCGTCCGATTGCAGGCTGTTGATCGCCACCCAGGCCAGCGGCGCGATCTGAAACGCAATGAAGAAAACCGCAAACGGCACGAGGCACAACAGCCCCAGCCATTTGCCGCGGCTTTGTGAATTCACTTGAGCACCTCTCTGCACACAGGTTTGTCGTGGGGCACACCGAGCAGTTCGCAGACGGTGCCGCAGATCTCGGTCTGCTTCGGTTGCGCATCGGGGTCGAGGCTGAAGGCGTCACCGAGCACGAACAACGGGACCTCGCGTTCTTCCGGCAGCACGCCGTTGTGGGAGCGGTCGTTGTTCATGCCGTGGTCGGCGGTCACCAGCACTTGATAGCCCGCATCCAGCCAGCGCTGCAGGTACTCGGCGAGAATGATGTCGGCGGTACGCGCGCTGTTGCGGTACTGCGGGGTGTCGAGGCCGTGCTTGTGGCCGGCGTCGTCGATGTTCATCGGGTGGACGAACAAGAAGTGCGGTGTGTGGGCGGTTCGCAGATGCTCGGCATCGTCGAACAGGTGTGAATCGGGGTAGTGATCGACGTAGTAGAAATGCCCGTGTTGAATCGGTAGGTCGACGTCGTCGGTGTGACGGTCGCGTGCGGCAATGAAGGGGCTGCGGTTGTATAACTCGCTGACCCAGTGGTACGCGGCAGCGGCGGTGGTCAGCCCGGCATCGGTGGCGTAATGGAACACGCTGCGCTGGGTGGAAAGCCGGGACACCTGGTTGTGCACGATGCCGCTGTCGATGGGCGCAACGCCGGTCAGAATGCATTCATACAGCGGGCGCGACAGCGACGGCAGTTCGCATTCGAGTTTGTACAACGCCGCGCGGCCCGCATTTCGGTAGGCCAGCAAATGCCCCATCGCATGGTGCGCCACGCTGTAACTCAGGCCGTCCAGCAGGATGAGGATGACGTTGTGTTTCATGGCGTCTCCGGAGGGGGGATCCCCAAACATTGCTGTAGGAGTGAGCTTGCCCGCGATCGCGGTATGCCTGCGACAGACAGGTTGACTGACGCACCGAAATCGCGAGCAAGCTCACTCCTACAAGGGGCCTGCATCAGCAGTAAAGGATCACTGCATCTCGACGATGACTTGCTCGTTCCACAGTTGTGGCAGGGCTTTCGAGGTTTTTTCCCAGGCTGCCGCGTCTTTGATCGGCGTCACGTTCTTGTACTGCTCGTTAGGCAGCAGCTTGGCTTGCACGTCTGGCGGCAGGGTCAGGTGTTCGGCGCGGATCGGGCGCGCGTTGCCTTTGGCCAGGTTGATTTGGCCGGCGTCGCTGAAGATGTATTCACGGGCCAGCTTGGCAGCGTTCGGGTGCTTGGCGTATTTGTTGATGATCGTGGTGTAGCCCGAGATCACCGAACCGTCGGACGGGATCAGCACAACGTAGTCGTCAGGATTGGACATCTTGGCCTTGTAGCTCAGGCCGTTGAAGTCCCAGACCACGCCCACTTCCACTTCGCCTTTTTCCATCGACTGAATCGACGGGTTGTTGATGCCCAGGCGCTTCTGTTTGGCCAGTTCGGTGAACAACTGCAGGCCCGGCGCGAGGTTGGTTTCATCGCCTTTCATGGAGATCGCAGCGGCCAATACGCCGTTTGCAGCCTGGGCCGCAGTGCTGACATCACCGATGGTGACTTTGTATTTACCGTTCTTCAGGTCAGCCCACTTGGTCGGTACGTCCGAGCCGTGCAATAGCTTTTTGTTGACGATGAAAGCGATGGTGCCGGTGTAGGCCAGCGCCCAGTGACCGTCTTTGTCCTTGGCCCACTCCGGCACTTGCGCCCAGGTGCTCGGCTTGTAGGGCTGAGTGACACCCTTCGCCACAGCGATCGGGCCGAACGCTGCACCCACGTCGCCGATGTCGGCGCTGGCGTTGTCCTTTTCCGCATCGAATTTGGCCACTTCCTGAGCCGAGCTCATGTCGGTGTCCATGTGCACCAGACCGTACTTGGCGGTCAGGTCGGTCCAGGTGCCTTTCCAGTTCGCCCAGTCATCGGGCATGCCCACGCTGTTGACCGCGCCTTCAGCCTTGGCGGCGGCTTCGAGTGTTTTCAGGTCGGTGTCGGCGGCCATGGCCGAAGTGCTCAGCGCGATGGCCGAACCCAGGAGTGATGCCAGCAAAAGGTGTTTCATTCGAAGCTCCTTTGTGCACTTCTCGACGGACTCATAGAAGTGTTCGTTGCGGATGGTTGGTCTAGGTCAGCAATACCTGAGCCAAGTTAGGCCAGTTACATGACGCTTTCGTGTCTGGACCGACTCTTGCTATGACCAGCAACAGCCCGGGCGATCGCTGTAAAATGAGCGTAGACCACGCTCAACCGCTTGATCTAAAAGGCCCGGATGATTTCCTGAGCGCTAGTCTTGCTGCCGCTCCTGGCTGGAATGTCACGCAACGGTCATCTAGGCTGCCTAGGCTCTGGAGCACCGAAACGGGCCATTCGGCGAGCGACACTGCCCTCAAATAGCGCTGGTCTAGTCCAGATAGGTAACGCAATGCGCGAAGAAATGCCCCGAGCGGTGACGACCATCTGCAATGCGCTGCAAGAGCAGATTGAACACGGCCTGTTGCCACCAGGCAGCAAGTTGCCGGCTGAACGCAAGTTGAGCGAGGTCTTCGACACGACGCGCATTACCTTGCGCGAAGCGCTGGTGCAGCTCGAAGCCCAAGGTTTGATCTACCGCGAGGAGCGCCGAGGCTGGTTCATTTCACCGCCGCGACTGGCCTATGACTTGATGCGCCGCAGCCACTTTCACGCGATGGTTCAGGCCCAGGGCCGAGTGCCTGCCACCCAAGTGATTTCCGCGCGGCTGCAACCTGCATCGGCGGTGATTTGCGGGCTGCTGCAACTGCCGGCGCTGTCCAGCGTGATCCAGATCTGCCGCGCCCGCCGGATTGATGAACGGCTGGTGCTTTACGTCGAGCACTACCTCAACCCCGATTACTTCCCGCATATTCTCGATAAGGACCTCAACCAGTCGCTGACCGAGCTTTACGCCAGCGACTACGACATTCGCTACGGCCAGGTGCGTTTCGAGATGGTGCCCACGGCGTTGCCCGTGGAAGCGGCGGCGGCGTTGAAAGTCTCCATCGGCAGCCCGGGCCTGCGGATCGCCCGGGTCAACCACGATCAGCGCGGGCGGCTGATCGATTGCGATCTGGAGTACTGGCGCCACGACGCGATTCACGTGAGCGCGGTGGTCGCGGATATCTAGCCCGGCTTACACCGACGCGTCGTCCTTTTTCTCGCGCACCTTGTTCACACGCCCGCCACTGGTGCTGACCTGCACGTTCAGGCGCGGCGTCGCCAGGTCCATGCCGGCTTCATCCAGATAGCGCTTGAGCGACAGGTTGAACGCCCGCGACACTTCCCATTGCTTGATCGGCGCGGTCTTGAAGCGGGCGCGGAGGATGGCGTTGCCCGAGTCGAAACTCTCCACCCCCTGAATCTCCAGCGGCGACCAGATGTTGCGCCGTTGCAGCGGATCGGTACGCATTTTCTGGCCGACATCCCGGACCATCTTCAGCGCGTCGTCGATGTTCATGTTCGCCGGAATCGCGATGCGGAAGATCGCGTAACCGAACTCCCGCGAGTAGTTCTGGATGCTCTTGATCTCGCTGAACGGGATGGTGTGGACGATGCCGTCGATGTCACGCAGGCGCACGGTGCGGATGGTCAGGCCTTCCACCGTGCCCAGGTGACCGCCGACGTCCACGTAATCGTCGATGGCCAGCGAGTCTTCGATGATGATGAACAGCCCGGTGATCAAATCCGCCACCAGCGACTGCGCGCCGAAACCGATGGCCAGGCCGATCACACCGGCACCGGCCAGCAGCGGCGTCACGTTCATGCCCATGTTCGCCAACGCGACGATCAGCGCAATGATGAAAATCGTCACGAACAGCACGTTGCGGATCAGCGGCATCATGGTCTGCGCGCGGGTATTGGCCAGGCCTTTGCGCGAGCGGGTCAGGGCGTGGTGAATCGCCGTGTCCGCGAGAATCCAGATCAGCCAAGCAAACATCAGCGTCGCCGCCAGCCCGATCAGCCGGAGACTGATGTCGCGGCCGTCGCCCTCGGCGAAGCGGATCAGCGACAGGCCCCACACCCGAAGGCCCAGTTCGATAAACACCAGCCAGATGAGCAGGTGCGCGACCGTGTAAAAGAAGTTCTTCAAGCGGTCCGAATACAGTGCATGGCGTTTGTGAGCATGGCCAGGCTTGAGCGAATGGCGTTTCACCAAGCCGTTGATGACCATGCACAACACCAGCAGCACGGTGCAGATCAGGGCCTGACGCAAGGCGGTGCTGGTGTCGCCCGCCGAAAAGAAGGTGGCGAACAGGGAAACGCCCACCAGCACCAGCGCCGGCAAGTACCAGAACGTGCCGAGGACCTCGATGCTGTCGCTCAGGGCGCGACGTTTGAGACGACGCGACAGCGCCTGGTTGCGGATCAGATGCGCGATCGGGCGACGGAAGCGGATAATGAACAATCCGGTGGACAGCGCAGCCATGACATTGGCCAGGGTCGCGGCGGTGTGCGCCAGGTGCACCCCAAGGCTGGCGACCAGACGCGGGTCGCTCAACGCCTCGCCGAACGCGGCAAAACTGCCGATCCACCACAACGGCCGAAACGCCTGATGGCGCAGGATATATAACGCCTGATGGCGATGCGGCCCGTCGAGCAGAGAAAACGCGATGACGCAGACCGCCGAGAACAGCGTGCCGACCACCAGCGCGTAGGCGAGCACCATCGCCAGATCCCTACCCAGAGAGGGCGGCAGCGAGTAACTCAGGTAGATCGTGATCACCAGCGCCACCAGCCACGGGCCCAGCTTGCGTAGGGCGAAGCGCAGCATGTCCGACAGGCGGGGGTGCTGCGGAAGCTCGGCGGAAAGGCCGAAGCGCAGGCGCACCTTGTGGCCCAGCCAGATCAACGCCGCCGCCAGCAAACCCCAGATCGCCAGCACCACGGCAAAGCCCCAGATGATCGGCCACCACTGGTTGGCCGGCAGCATCAGCGCCATCAGCTCGTCCTCCGCCAGCGCCGCTTCGTCCCCCCAGCGGCTGAGCGGGCTGTCTGTGCCGGTGAACTGTTTTTCCAGCTCGGCGAATGAACTGCCGATCAGGCCCAGCACGCCTTGCTCCACGGTCGGCTGCGCTTTCTTGGTGGCGTCCCTCAACTTCTTCAGATCATCGAGCAACTTGCTGCGCTGCTGATCGTTTTCCAGCGACGTGATGACCTCGTCCAAGGACTGCCCCAACGGCTCCTGGGCCTGGGGCTGCGTCTTGTCACCGCCACTGAGCAGACTCGGCAGGCCAGCGGCGTGGGTCAACGCAAACGGAAACAGCGCCAGCAGGCAAAGCAGGAACAGGCGGGGCAGAACGGAAAGGCGGGTGGGAGCGATCACCTGGAAACAACCTCGGATAGACAGGCGCTTGGGGGGGCGTGGTGGGGAACCGTGCCGGGTCAAGCAGAGGCGGATGAGTTTACGAGGGGATGGGGGGTGTGGCGAGGGGGAATTTGGTAACCACTGGCGCTGCAGGGTGCGAATTGGCGATGCCATTGCTTTCGCCGACAACCATTTTCCCGCTCTCCCGGGAAGCAACATGAAAGTGCAAGTTCCTGGCGCGCCAGGAACTTGCGAATGTGGCTGATACACCAACTTGGCTGCCTGTCTTTTATGTAAGCGCATTACAGGCAGACGCTTAGGTGCCAAATGAAGTGCGCAGGGTGCTCATGGGCCCCTGTTATGAATGCTTTTATACTTTGTTATAGACGAACTTGATGTCTTCGGAGTAACGGTATTCGTCGTTGGGTGTTTTAGTAAAATAGCGAACACCTACTGTGGCACCGTCAAGATATTGCAAGAAGCGTTTTGCATCTTCAATGGAAACTATAATAAACCCCGCCTCAATGTCAGACGCTGTTACTGAAGTTTGGACGTCGGGCCAGGGTTTAGGCGGCGGCACCTCTCCATCGGCAGGTTTCAGTACGTTGATCTCTGCGGTAAGTTGATCTCCTGCCTGGATCGATGTTCCTTTCAGGAAAACTCGAACTTGGATGCCCCGCTGCACGTCAAGAGTGTCGCTCTTGAGAGATTGATCAAGGCTTAGAATGGATGGGCTTGAATAAGATATTTCGATAGTCATTTCGCATTTCCTTTTGCGGAGTGGGCTTGCAGTTGAACTATTGACGGCTTCAAAGCTGCTCGAATTTATGAGGCGGCTCTGCAGGTCTTTTTCGCATGAGTCAGCCATGCAATCGGAATATAGGTTAGGCGCTGCAAGGCGTCTAGCGGAATTAACTTCGCAGTAAGACCAAGTGGCGATAGCGTTTATCGCTAATGGAAATTAGCTGTTTGAAAGTTTTCAGGATTGGCAAGTGTGTTGATAGCACGCTTAAGTTCGGCTGTGTCGCGAGTTGATTAGGGTCAAGAGACAGTTCAATGGCTATTGAGGATCTGACGTTGCGGCAGTTGCCGCAACGCTCAGCGTGCGAATGAGTTAGGGCAACTCGGCACTTGCATAGAACGCCGACAGCACTTTCACCAGATGCGCCAGGTCCTGGCTGCCCGCCAGTTCGCGGATCGAGTGCATGGCGAAGGTCGGCAGGCCGATGTCGACGGTGCGCACGCCCAGATGACCCGCCGTGATCGGGCCGATCGTCGAGCCGCAGGCCATGTCACTGCGCACGACGAAGCTCTGCACCGGCACTTCTTCGGCCATGCACAGGTGGCGGAAGAACCCGGCGGTTTCGCTGTTGGTGGCGTAGCGCTGGTTGCTGTTGACCTTGATCACCGGGCCGGCATTGAGTTTCGGGCCGTGGTTGGCGTCGTGCTTTTCGGCGTAATTCGGGTGCACGCCGTGGGCATTGTCGGCGGAGATCAGTAGGGATTTCTGAATGGTGCGCACGTAATCGTCGCCTTCGGGCAGCAGGCGTTGCAGCACTTGTTCCAGCATCGGGCCGTCGGCACCGCACGCAGACGTCGAGCCGACCTCTTCGTGGTCGGTGCAGATCAGCAGGCAGGTCTCGTCACCATCGGCATTGAGCAACGCTTGCAGCCCGGCGAAGCAGGACAGCAGGTTGTCGAGCCGCGCGCCGGCGATGAAGTCACCGTTCAGGCCGATGACGGCGGCGCTTTGGGTGTCGTAGAAGCTGAGTTCGTAATCGAGTACGACGTCGGCGTTCAGGCCATGCTCGCGGGCCAGTTGGTCGGTGAGCAGGGCGCGGAAGTCGGGGCGTTCATCACCGGCGACCTGGGCCAGGATCGGCGGCAGTTCAGTTTGCGGGTTGATCGCCCAGCCTTCGTTGGCGGTGCGATTGAGGTGGATCGCGAGGTTGGGGATGATGGCGATCGGCAGTTTGAAGTCGATCAACTGGCTTTCGACTTTGCCGTCGCGGCGGAAGGTGACGCGGCCGGCGAGGGAGAGGTCGCGGTCGAACCACGGCGCAAGCAGGGCGCCGCCGTAGACTTCGACGCCCAGTTGCCAGAAGCCCTGGCGTTGCAGTTCGGGTTGCGGTTTGACGCGCAGGCACGGGCTGTCGGTGTGGGCGCCCACGAGGCGGATGCCGCTGGTGAGTGGCGACAGGCGACCGAGTTTGAAGGCGACGATGGAGGAGTCGTTGCGGGTGACGTAGTAGCGGCCGCCGGCTTCGGTGTACCAGGGCTCGCGTTCGTCGAGCCGCTGGTAGCCGGCGCCTTCGAGGCGTTGGACCAGGCTGGCGGTGGCATGAAAGGGGGTGGGGGAGGCCTTCAGGAAATCGATAAGGCCCTGATTCAACTCTTCGCGCATAGGTTACTCCAGGCAGCAATGAGCGGGAGTTTACAGGCCAACAGGTGTTTTGATCGAGATCAAGATCAATATCAAGATCCTTAAGATCAAGAGCGTCTGTATGGGGACAGACTGTTTCGCCTTCGGCGAGTTACTTGGAAAAGCACCCCAAGTAACCAAGGGTGCTTGCTCCTGGTTGGGCCCGACTTCGTCGGGTTCCTTCACTCCGGTCCCGCTCCGTGGGCCCGCGCCGAACGGACATCCATGTCCTGACGGCGCTCTCGCCGCATCCATGCGGCTCGGCCCACTGCGCGAGACCTGCGTTCAGCCTGCACCCA
>NZ_JASCOY010000110.1:0-14771 GCF_029960075.1 Pseudomonas sp. PS02290 | reverse complement strand
ATTCGTCAGGTCCGATTCGTCAGACCTGAATCCTCAGACCTGAATCCACAGACCCACAAAAACGGCGCGACCCTGTAAAGGGCCGCGCCGTTTTTTTTCCTGATGACACGTCTGGAGCGTTGCCGGCGAGCCCTCGGCTGTCGCTGTTCCGAGTCTCACTTGCGCCGATAACCGAGGGGCGGCGATCATGCGTTCGATTCAGTCCTTCACTTCTGGATCCAGCTATTAACGAAGGAGGTAGCCTGGTGGATAAAAAACAGGTTGAAGTGGGCAGTCAGAACGCTGAAGCGTCAATTTGGCGGACTGCCAAATGGCTGAACAAGCCGAGCCATTGCCAAAGCATCGCTGAACATACGTTAGAAATTGTGACTGACTTTCAAACCGATTTCTGGCGTGAAACCCATTACGGGTTCATTCGAGACAGCGGACATTTCCTGGGGTTTGAGACCACTGGTGGCTTTACCGCTCAAGTCAGAGTGAATGCCGATTTTCGCGAGCTCTATGACCAGGCGGGGATGATGGTCAGGCTCAATGAGGAGACCTGGTTGAAGGCAGGAATCGAATATAACGATGGAATGCCAATGATCAGTAGCGTGCTGACACGCGGCACGTCGGATTGGGCACCCTGCAGCTTTTCTGGCGACCCAACCGATTTCTGGCTTCGTGTGACCGTTTCCGATGGAGTGCTGCGCTTGCAATACTCCACCGACGGAATGACCTGGCCGCTGCTTAGACTTGCTCCCTTTCCAGACGCGGACCGCTACACGGTGGGTCCTATGTGCTGCACACCGGAGCGGCAAGGGTTAAAGGTGAGGTTTTCCGAATGGTCATTGACCCCGCCCCTCGGGCGAGACCTGCACGATTTGACCTAGCCAATCTCCCGGCTGCTTACGCTTGGCCAGCCTGCATCCCGCTTCCTCTCGCTGTGGAAACCTGAACATGAATGAAGAACTGAGCATCGTCGATCTGCAGGAAGGCACCGGCAAGGCCGTCGTCAAAGGCGCGCTGATCACCACCCAATACACCGGCACCCTGGAAGACGGCACCGTGTTTGATTCCTCGTGGGAGCGCGGCAAGCCGTTTCAGTGCGTCATCGGCACCGGTCGGGTGATCAAGGGCTGGGACATCGGGCTGATGGGCATGAAGGTCGGCGGCAAACGCACGTTGCAGGTGCCTGCGGCGCTGGCATACGGCGAGCGTTCGATGGGCGCGCACATCAAACCCCATTCGAATCTGGTGTTTGAGATTGAATTGCTGGAAGTGCTGACGCGGGATGATTGAGAGGTGTTTCAGCCGATGGATGTTCAGCGGCCTGTCATGGCCCATTCGCGAGCAAGCTCGCTCCCACAGGGAATGGCGGCGTACCCAAAATCCCGGCAGAACCAAGAGCCGTGCGGGTGTGCGCAATCGGGAGCAGGACCGGTTTTAGCCGTGAAGAGGCCAGCGTGTACGCCATCAACCTCGCGGTGTGGCAACCGACGCCTTCCCGGCTAAAGCCGGTCCTACAATGGGAGCCCGTCGCAGGCCCTGCAGATGAGTGCAATCCCGGTGGGAGAGGCTTCAGCCCGCGGAATTCCGGACCTACGCCTGCATCAACACCCGGGCCAGTTTCTTCGCCAGTTCCTCTTCCTTGTACGGCTTCTGCACGATCAGCTTCGGGTCAACGTCGAGGATGTCGATGTCGGCGAAGCCGGTGATGAACATGATCGGCAGCTGCGGGTGGTCGCGGCGGACGATTTCCGCCAGCTCGCCACCGGTCATGTTAGGCATGGCGAAGTCGGTCAGCAGCAGTTCGATGCCGGGGTCGAGCTTCTTCAGCGCTTCGTCGCCGCTGTCCGCTTCGACCACCGAATACCCCAGCGAGACCAGCATCATCGCCGTCACCGAGCGTACGTCCGGGTCGTCGTCTACCAGCAGAATCGTGCGGTGCTTGGTGTCCGCATCGGCGCGGCCGGGCATGTCGGAGGCGCTGACCACCGGGACCGCCGTGCGCGCCACGCTGGGCAGGTACACCCGCAGCGTGGTGCCGGCGTTTTCGGCGGTGTCGATGCTCACGCCGCCACCGGACTGCTTGGCGAAGCCGAACACCTGCGCCAGACCCAACCCCGAGCCCTTGCCCACCGCCTTGGTGGTAAAGAACGGTTCGAAGGCCTTGGCCAGGACTTCCGCGCTCATGCCGCAGCCGGAGTCACTCACCGACAACACCACATACGCGCCGGGCTCCGGATCTTCCTGCCGTAACGGCAGGCGATAAACCATCTCGTTCCAGGTGCTCAAGCGCAGTTCCCCGCCCTGGGGCATAGCGTCCCGGGCGTTGATCGCCAGGTTGAGGATGATCATCTCGGTCTGCGTCGGGTCCACCAACGCGCTCCACAGGTCCTCGGCGAGTTCGGTTTCCACCCAGACGCTGCCGCCCAATGCTCGACCCAGCAGTTCGCGCATGCCGTCAATCGTGTCGTTGAGGTTCAGCGCAACGGGTTCCAGGCGCTGGCGACGGGAGAACGACAGCAGCTGACTGGTGAGCTTGGCGCCCCGCTCGCCCGCTTCGCGGATGTTCTGCAGGCGCTGGGGCGACTTGGTGAACACGCCTTTTTCCAGATCCCGGCTGAGGAAGTTCGCGCTGGTCAGGATCACCGTCAGCAGGTTGTTGAAGTCGTGGGCGACGCCGGCGGTCAACTGGCCGACTACCTCGAGCCGCTGCATCTGCTGCAAGGCGGCCTCGACGCGTTCGCGCTCCTTGATCTGATCGCGCAGACGCTTGTTGGTCGCCGCCAGTTCGTCCACCACCGCCCGCTCGCCGGTGATGTCGCGGACCGCGGCGTACATCAGCCCGTCGTCCGGCACGATGGTCCACGACAGCCAGCGAAAGCCACCATCGGCATGGCGCATGCGGTTCACGAAGCGCGTGGTCACGTGGCCGTCGGCAATGCTGGCGGTCTCGCGCAACGTGGCGGCAAGATCATCCGGATGGATGAATTCGCTCAACCGCTGCTGGCCGACCTCATCCCGACCCCATCCCAGCGTCGCCTCCCACGCCGGGTTGAGGGCGATTGGCGTCATGTCGAAATGCAATACACCCAGCAGCTCCCGGGACAGCTCCCAGGTGCGGTCACGCTCGCGGGTTCGCTGAACCACGCGTTCGCCGAGAATTTCATTGAGCTGAAGCAGCGCCTGGGTGGCATTTTTGCGTTCGGTGATGTCCTGCATGACACCGGTAAAGCGCACGCACTGGCCGTCTTCGAACAGAGAGCGGCCATTGGCGAAGACCCAGCGCTCCTCGCCCTCATCGGTAATCAGGCGGTGCTCGATCTGGAACGAGGTGTCCACCGTCAGCGCGGCCATGACCTTGCTGTGCAACTGATCGCGGTCGTCCGGATGGCAGAGCAGGAACATGAGGGCGAGGGTAACGTGGGCGTCGGCTTCAACGCCGTAAAGCGTTTTACAGCGCTCGTCCCACAGCAGCGTGTCGGTGCGCGGATCGTAGGTCCAGACGCCCATGTCGGCCGCTTCGATCGCCAGATGCGCACGCACTTCCGCGACTTGCAGCGTCTTCTCGGCGTACAGGCGCTTTTCCCGCTCCTGCACTTCGGACACCGCGCGCACCACCGCCTTGGGCAGCATTTTCATGTTCTGCTTGAGGACGTAATCAATGGCGCCCATGCGCATCATCTCGACGGCATGCTGCTCGCCGAAGATCCCCGAGAGGAAGATGAACGGCGTCTTCGGGGCCAGCCGCAACGCGCTATTGAGCACGTCGGCTCCTGACGAGCCCGGCAACAGATAATCGCTGAGAATGAGGTCGAAACGTGCGGCCGTCAGCTCACGTTCGACGTCCTGGTGGTTGTAGACCAGCGTAGCGTCGACCTTCAGCCCACTGTTTTCGAGGGTGAGGAGAATCAGCTCCGCATCGAGCGAACTGTCTTCGACCAAAAGCAATTTAAGCTGCGATAACGACATGGATAAAAGTCATTGTTCCAGTAGGGGCTTGCGCGAATGCGTTGACGCAGGCCAGCAAGCGCCGGATTCAGGAGCCCGGGCGACGGGCGAGTCGCAGGGAACCCGGCGGTGGCTCGTTCAGGACTGCCCAGAACACGCCAAGATCCGAGATCGCCGAGACGAATTCCTTGAATTCGACCGGCTTGACCACGTAAGCGTTCACACCCAGCGAGTAGGCGCGGTCCAAATCGGGTTCTTCGCGGGAAGACGTGAGCATCACGACGGGAATGCTGCGCAGTTCCTCGGTTTCGCGGATGACCTTGAGCACTTCAAGGCCGTCGACTTTTGGCAGTTTAAGGTCCAGCAGCATCACCGCCGGATTGCCCACCACGCGATCGTGATGGTGGTTGCGGCGCAGTAGGTAATCAAGGGCTTCTGCACCGTCACGCAACACAATAACTTCGTTGGCCAACTGGCTACGTTCCAGAGCGACAAGGGTCAGCTCGAGATCGTTCGGATTGTCTTCCACCAGAAGAATGGGTTTAAGCACTGGGCGTCTCCTTCGACACTCAAAGAGTTACGGTCAAACCGCGCTTGGGCAGCGCAAAATAAAAAGTGGCGCCATGGCCCAACTGGCTGTGCGCCCACACAGTGCCGTCATGGCGTTCGATGATCCGTCGGACACTTGCCAGACCAATGCCGGTGCCTTCGAATTCCTCCATGCGGTGCAGGCGCTGGAACACCCCGAACAGCTTGCTGGCGTAGGCCATGTCGAAGCCGACGCCGTTATCGCGGATGAACACCACGACCTTGCCGTCTTCCTCGTAACTCCCCACCTCGATCACTGCCGGGTCCTGGTTGCGGGTGTACTTGATCGCGTTGGACAACAGGTTGCGCATCGCCAAATGCAGGAACGCCGCATCGGCAATGACCACGGG
This sequence comes from Pseudomonas sp. PS02290, assembly GCF_029960075.1. NCBI lineage: Bacteria > Pseudomonadati > Pseudomonadota > Gammaproteobacteria > Pseudomonadales > Pseudomonadaceae > Pseudomonas > Pseudomonas sp. PS02290. The sequence continues at coordinate 9,897 of NZ_JASCOY010000110.1, read as the reverse complement.
CAGTGGACCGGTGACCTTCCACTCCAGCGCGCGGCCTTCGTAATCAGGCAGCATTTCCCGGCGAATCGACTCGACCATGGCATTCAGGTCCACGTCGGAGAAACGCATCGCGGAGCGACCCATCTGCGAGAAGCTCAGCAGGTTGTCGACCAGCGTACCGGCGAATCGTGCCGAATCACTGATGTTTTCCAGGAAGCGTACGCCTCGGTCAGACAGCTTGCTGCCTTCGATGTCATTCAACAGCTCGGCGTACCCGGCAATGTGGCGCAACGGCGCGCGCAAGTCGTGGGAGACGCTGTAGGAAAACGCTTCTAGCTCTTTGTTGGATTTCTTCAATTCATCGGCCAGTGCGGCCATTTCTTCAGCCTTGCGCAGGACGATGCCGAGCACGGCCGCTCGCAGCTCGATCACCGCTTCGCAATCCATGTCGTCCCACGGTCGGGAGAACCCGCGCACGGTCTGCTGCCACAGGGCGAAGCTGTGACGCGGGTTCAGCGAGCCACTCGGGCTGACACTTTTTTCCGGTTTGCCTGCCCAGTTGACCACGCGAGCCTGCTCGGGCCGGAACCAGATGATGAAGTTGGAATGCAACTCGGAGATCGCCGTCGCCAGCACGCCGCTGACCGAGGTGGCCAGCACGGGCAGCTCGGGAATGTCGCGGCTGATGTTGTCGGAGCGGAAGACCTCGTGGGGATCACGGCCGCTCAGCCACTCGGCAAGCTTGACGATCTGCTCGCGCTCGGGGGTTTCGCCGTAGACATCGACGCTGGCGCCGGAAATCACCGCCGCGCCGCTGGCACCGACAAAACCCAGCAACACCTCGGGCATTGCGCGCAGGCCGCCGGTCACGCTGTCGAGGTCGGCCATGGCCGCGAGCATCTGCACGATTTGTCGGCGCAGGCTGAGCATGCGCTGGTTGGCGGCATGGGCTTCCTTGCTCTCGATCTGCAGGGACAAGACGCTGCCCAGCAGTTCACAGGCGGTCCGGGTCTGGAAGCTGACCCGGCGCGGCGTCGCGTGGTGGCAGGAAATCAGGCCCCACAACCGCCCGCGCACCACGATGGAGATCGACATCGAGGCCATCGTCTGCATGTTGCGCATGTACTGCAGATGCACCGGCGACACGCTGCGCAACGTGGCGAACGTCAAGTCCAGCGGTGCGCCGGTCAGGGGATTGTTGGCGGGTAACAGCGGCGATGGCTGGTAGTTGGCGTTTTCAATGACGCGAATACGGTTGGCCAGATACAGCGCCCGGGCCTGGGCAGGCACGTCAGACGCCGGGAAGCTAAGGCCGAGCAGGCTTTCATAGTCGTCATCTGCCGCTTCGGCATTGACCAGGCCGTTTCCATCGACATCGAAGTGATAGGCCTTGACCCGACCGAAGCCGGTGATGCGCTTGACCTCTGAGACCGATCGCTGACACAGCGCTTCGATGCTTTCGTCTACGGTCATCTGGCTGATGAACCCGCGCATCAGCGGGTAAACATTGCCGTAGGCGCCGGTCATGTCACCGGCCGGCTCGAACTCGGCGATCAGGACCTGATCGTGACGGTGAACCATCATGGTCATCGGCTGAGCCGTGCTGGAACCCGAAAGGAACCGCACTTCACCGATGTGGAACGGGTTCTGTTCTTCTTCAGGCAGGGCATGCAGGCGCTGGAGCAGGCGCTCGGGCTCGGCGAACACGCGGGTGAGGGTGGCGCCGATCAACGACTGGGGCTCCAGCCCGAGCCAGTCGCTGACATTGGCACTGACTTGAATGATGGTCGAAGCCGCTTCGTCGATGACCAGCAGAAAGCCGTGGGGCTGAATGCTGCCGGGGATTTGGATCGGTTCACGCGCGCAATGCTCAATCGCGCCCTGAAGGCCGTCGTCGTCGCTAAGGGTCAAGGTCTCGCTCCTTCACCGTCAACGTTTGGGCAAACGGCGTCGGTAATATGTGCCGGAAAGGCGGCACGGATGGGGATGCCACACACGGTAACAAAAACCGACCGGCTCAAATACTCCGAACTGACTGATTCACGAGAAAAAAACCATTCATTCGCATTCAGCTGTCGACCATGGCCCTTACTTTCGACAGAAACTCCACCAACTGGAAGGGTTTGAGAATCATGTCCATCCGTTCGCCCAAAAAGTCCTGACGATTGAGCGCGTTCTCGGCGTAGCCGGTCATGAACAGCACCGGCAGGTCGGGACGCCAGCTTCGGCCGCGCTGGGCCACCTCACGGCCATTCATTTCGGGCATCCCGACGTCGGTGAGCAACAGGTCGATGGTACTGTCGTGCTCAAGGCAGGACAGCGCCGTGCCGACATCGGCAACCGGGGTGCAGCGATAACCGGCATCGGTGAGGATTTCATTGACGAACATGCGCACCGAGGCCGTGTCTTCAACGATCAGTACGTGCTCCCCTGCCCCCTGCGCGACGACGGCGGCAGGCTGCTGCGGCTCGACGCGCTGCTCGTCCGCCGCCGGCAGCAGCAGCGTAACCTCGGTGCCGTGGCCGACAACGCTGCGAATCTGCACGTCGCCACCCGACTGGCGGGCGAAACCATAGATCGTCGACAGGCCCAGGCCGGTGCCCTGGCCGATGGGCTTGGTGGTGAAGAACGGGTCGAACACTTTATCGATCAGATGGTGCTCGATGCCGACGCCGTCATCGCGCACGGTCAGGGCAATGTACGCGCCGTCCGCCATGCGGGAATGACCCTGGGAATAGGTCTCGAAGGTACTGATCCAGATGTTTCCGCCCGCTGGCAACGCGTCACGGGCGTTGATCACCAGATTGAGCACGGCGCTTTCGAGCTGGCCGGCGTCGACCATCGCCACGGCGCTGCGCGAGGTCAGATCAAGGGTCAGGCAGATACCTTTGCCGATGGTGCGGCCCAGCAGGTCTTCAAGGGAGCGCACGTACTGATTGACGTCCGCAGCGCGGGTGTCGAGGGGCTGCTGGCGAGCGAAGGCCAGCAGACGATGGGTCAATGCCGACGCGCTTTTCGCCGACGCCAGTGCGGCGTCGGCGTAGGTCATGACTTTTTCGGTGCGACCGTCTTCGGTGCGCTTCTTGATCAGCTCAAGCCCGGTGACGATGCCCGTCAAGAGGTTGTTGAAGTCGTGGGCGATGCCGCCGGTGAGCTTGCCGATGGCGTCCATTTTCTGCGCCTGCAGCAACTGCTCTTCGGTCCGGGCGCGCTCGGCGACTTCGTGGGCGAGCCGGCTGTTGACCGAGTCCAGCTGCTGCAGATGCGACTGTTCGCGGCGGCGGTGCTCGGTGACGTCTTCGATGAAGACCAGGCTCATGCCACTGACCCGATACGGCGACACCTGCCATTCGGTTTCGCGCAGCTCGCCCTTGACCCGCATGCTCAGCGTGCCCATCCAGCGCTCGCCCGCTTCCAGCGCTTCACGCAGCCCGTCCAGCGCCGAGCCCTGGTCTTCGCTGAAGCTGCGCAGCACCGAATTGTCGCCAGCGGCCTGCCCCAGCAACTGGGCAAAGGCGTGGTTGGCTTCGTGGACTTTCAGATGGCCGTCCATCACCGCAATCGGCGCCGAGACGTTGGCGAAAATTTCGCGAAAGCGCTCTTCGCTGTCTCGCAACGCGTATTCGGTATCCCGCACCCGCAGCAGTGTGCGCAGGGTGGCGAGCAGCACGTCGGGGTCGACCGGGTGCACCAGATACGCGTCCGCGCCGGCTTCAAGGCCGGTCACGATGTCGCCGGTCTGGATCGAAGCCGCAGAGACGTGGACCACCGGCAACAGCGCCGTGCGGGGCGCAGCGCGCAACTGCCGAACGATGTCGAAGCCGCTCATGTCCGGCAGGTTGACGTCGAGAATCAGCGCGTCGGGGATCCGCTCGGCGATCAGCGCAAGGCCTTCGGTGCCGGTGCCGGCTTCCGATACCACAAAGCCCTGGCGCTCCATGCGTCGACGCAGGGCGTAGCGGGTCGCGGTGTTGTCATCAACGATCAGCAGCCGGGTTTCAGGCTTCATCCGCAGGCTCCTGGGCCAGTGCCAAGGGGATCACCACATAAAACGTCGAACCGACACCGGGCTCGCTCTCCACGCCCACGTGGCCACCGAGCAATTCGGCGAAGCGTTTGCACAGGGACAAACCCAGCCCCGTCCCGCGCAGGCGTTTTTGCAGCGGCGAGTCGACCTGAATGAAATCTTCGAACAGCGCGCCGTGGAGCTCCTGAGGAATACCGATGCCGGTGTCGGTCACCGCAAAGCGAATCGAGTCCTCGGACTCCAGCCGCGCCGACACCCGTACTTCGCCGCGCTGGGTGAATTTCAGGGAGTTGGAAATGAAGTTGCGCAGGATCTGCCCGAGCTTCTGATCATCGGTGTAGAGCCTCGGCAGACCCGCGGGCTCTTCGAAGATGAGGTCCACGGCCGAGGTGTCGACGATAGGCCGGAACATCCCGCGCAGCGCCGAAAACAGATCGAACATGTCAAACCACGCCGGCGAGATGGAAATGCGGCCCGCTTCGATCTTCGCCAGGTCGAGCAGGTCATCGACCATGTCGCTCAATTCCCGCGCGGCGTTGCTGACAAAGGCGACCTGCTTGTGCTGTTCCGGGCTCAACGTGCCGTCCAACTCGTCGGACAGCAGGCTGGCGATGCTCAGGATCGAACCCAGCGGCGTGCGGAACTCATGGCTCATGTAGGCCAGAAAACGGCTTTTCAGGTCAGACGCCTGGCGCAGCTGCTCGGCCTGCATGTCGAGCTCGCCGTACAGGGCAAGTACGCCCTGGTTCGTCTCGTCGAGCTCGGCGCGAAGGGCTGCCGCTTCGGCTCGCACGCGCTGGAGCTCGAGTTCGGTCGCCAGTGCGGGGGAGCCCTCGAGCGTCTCGCGGGCAGTGTTGTCAGTCATCGAGCGTCTCCAGAGCCATCACCAATACCGTTACGTCGTCCCTGCCCCGGCAATAATCGCGGTGTAACACCGCTGCAATGATCGCCGGGTGTCGGTACATCAGACCCGGATAGTCGCGAAGATTCCAACGCGATTGCAGGCCGTCGCTGAACATGATCAGCAACTGACCGGTGCAGTCGGCGTAGTCAATCGGCGGAATCTTCCGGTATTGCAGGCCGACAATGCCCGGGTGCGAGGGTATGCCCCGGGTTTTGTCGTCGCCGATCAGCGTCGCGCCGATATTGCCGATGCCGATGAAGCGCAGCTTGCCCGACGCGCCATCAAACAGCGCCAGGGCAGCCGCGCCGCCCCGGCTGCCGCGCATGTCGAAGTGCAGGTCTTCCAGCAGCACGCCAGGATCAGCGAAGGGATTTCTCATGAACGCCCGGGCACCGGCCATCCCGGCCTCTTCCGCCTCAGGGCCATGGCCCAGGCCGTCGATCATCATGATCGCCACCTGTTGGCCCTTGACCGCAACTTCCCACACATCGCCACAGGCCGGGTCATCGTGCAGCGACTGCTGCGTGATGCCCAAGCGCAGGTCCTTCACCACGCTTTTGCGCGGAAAGAAACGCGCCAGCAGCGCGCTGCCGCGAGCGTCGCTGTGCACGTCGAACACTTGCGCCTGACGCAGAATCGACCCCAGGCCGATGCCCTGGGTGCCACGGCTTGAAAAGCCGTCGGCCATGCAATTCTGCACGTCGAACCCCTTGCCCCGGTCGATGGCAATGATCTCGACGCCCGGCACCGCAGCCGATGCGTCGCCGGAGACATCGCCGGGCAGCACACGCACGTGCAATTCGCCGCTCTGCGCGTGCTTGAGAATGTTGCTCGCCAGCTCCGTGGTGACCAGCGCAACGCGGCCGCAGTCGGCCTCGTCGAAGCCGGCCTGTTCGGCGAGCTTTTGCGCGGTGCGTCGGGCGTGGCCGACCTGACTGATGTCCTCGATCGGCAACACCTGAGTCAAGTGGCTGTGCAGGCTCACGTCCATTTGCAGATCGTCACACGGGTGCCTGCGCCGGGCGCGGTGTCCAGCTCGAAGTCGTCCACCAGCCGCTTGGCACCGGTCAGGCCAAGGCCCAGACCGCCGCCGGAGGTCCAGCCGTCGGTCATCGCCAGCTTCAGGTCGGGAATCCCCGGACCTTCGTCGCGAAAGGTCAGGCTCAGGCCAACGCGCACGCCGTCCTCGATGATCTGCCAGTCCATGTCACCGCCGCCGCCATAGACCATGGTGTTGCGCGCCAGCTCGCTGACCGCTGTCACCAGTTTGGTCAGATCGATCAGGCGCATGCCGCATTCCTGGGCCAGCTTGCGAGTGGTCTGGCGGGCCAGCACGACATCCTGCTCGATGCGAATGGGTTGAGTGCCGCTGCTGCGCACGCTCATTGGGAATAGGCTCTCTCGCGCAGCAGTTTCATGCCGCGCTCGACGTTCAGCGCAGTGCTGACGCCCGGCAGGGTCATGCCCAGCTCGACCAGGGTGATGGCGACAGCAGGCTGCATGCCCACCAGCACGGTTTCGGCGTCCATGATCCGCGACAGGCCGGAAATCATGCCGATCATCCGGCCAATGAACGAATCGACCATGTCCAGTGCGGAGATGTCGATGAGCACGCCACGGGCCGAGGTACGGCTGATGCGTTCGGACAAGTCGTCCTGCAGCGTCATCGCCAGTTGGTCATGCATGTCCACCTGGATAGTGACGAGCAGAAAGTCGCCCATCTGCAGAATCGGGATGCGCTCCATGGGCTCATACCGCCTTGGTAATGGTGACGCCGAGACGGCGCAGGGCCAGTGCCAGCGCGTCGGCGAGGTTGGCTTTGGTGACGACGCCTTGCAGATCCAGGCCCAGGTGCACGATGGTCTGGGCAATCTGCGGACGCACACCGCTGATGATGCAATCGGCGCCCATCAGGCGAATCGCCGTGACGGTCTTGAGCAAGTGCTGGGCCACCAGGGTGTCGACGGTCGGCACACCGGTGATGTCGATGATCGCGATTTCCGCGCCGGTGTCGACGATGCGCTGCAACAGGGATTCCATGACCACTTGGGTGCGTTGCGAATCCAGCGTGCCGATCATCGGCAACGCCAGAACGCCGTCCCACAGTTTCACCACAGGGGTGGACAGCTCGAGCAGCTCTTCCTGCTGACGCTTGATCACCGCCTCGCGGGACTTCTGATAGGTGCGAATGGTGTGAAGGCCGAGGCCATCGAGCAGTTCGGAAATCTGCATCACTTGCTCGGCAACCAGCGCGGGCTGGTCGGCGAAGTCGCGCTGCAGTTGTGTGAACAACGGGCCTTTGAGGGCGAAGATGAAGCTGGCGGTCTGCTGGGAATCCTGACCGGCCAACGCACGCTGGCTGGAGAGTTTTTCCAGAAAGTGGCGAACGTCATCCCACTCGGTGGTGGTGATGTTGACCGAGCCACCCTTCTCAAGGGTCGACGTCAGCAGGCGCAGGAAGTCGGTAACTTGCTGGCGGATCTCTTCGGTTTTGAGATTGCGGGTCGCGCCGCTGGCTTCCAGGTCGGCGTGCCACTGAACGGCAAGCTGGGATTCCGAGCGCTTGAGCGCGTCAACGGTGATTTGTTGCAATGCTGCCATGAGGGTGGCTCCAGTGAGTGCACGTCGAGAGTTAGAGTTGGTCGACTTGAGCGGGCCTGTGAAATATGGGGAATGGTCAAAAAAACAGCACAGAACGCTGAGCGGCAAGTTGTTGCAAGGCGCGGACCAACAGGCTGTCTGGCTAACGGGTTTGCAGGCGCTGCAACGGGCGTGGACCGGGCAGACGAAATACGCCTGCCGTGACTTGGTGTCAAGATAACATCAGTCCGTTTTTGCTGTTTCTTTATCAGCGCGAGCGTCACGGCCTTAAAACACGCTGTCGACCACTTGAACATAGATGGAAAAGGCCCCCAGCAAAAACCAGAACACGGTGAACAACCACGGCGTGCGCATGGAGAACATCAGCGATTTACGATAGCCCTTCTCGCTGGATTCGTGCTCGCTGAACAGGGGCGAGTCGTCGTAGGCGAGCCCCATGGCCGGCTGGCTGCTGAGCAGCTGGGCCTGCTTGAAATGCCAGTGATCGATGATTTCGTAAGCGGCGCGGATGCCGGGCCAGGCGTGCATGGAGCTGATCAGCCCGAGCAGTGTCAGGAATGGCGGCACCACCAGCGTGAACATCTTGCCCCACTCCGGATTAAGGTTAGCCATCGACGAGGCGAAGGCGATCACCAGAAACGATTGCGCGGACAAATAGGCGTTGGTGCGGTTGGAGAGGATGGCCGTCTCGTACTGGATTTCCTTGCGGTAGAAGTCCAGCCGGTCTTTCGGCGATCCGAACAGCATGGCATCAGCGACCTGAGCATCCGCGGCCTGCTCTTCGGCCACCGGATTGCTGCTGGTGATGATGATCGGTGTTTCGATGTCACGGCTCACAAGGGTGCCTCCTGCAAATTGAATGTGGGACCGGCGTTAGCCGGGAAGCTTTTGAACATCACGCCCTCACTTCAATGACCCGGACGCCCGCGCCATGCAGCGAACCCGCCGCTCTTCCACCCGCTGGGCGAACCAGGCCGTGGTCAGCTTGCGGGTGATCTTCGGACTTTCCAGCACGATGCCCGGCAGAATCGCCCTCGGCAGCGGCTTGCCGGCGGCCTTGTCGGCCATGGCGAAAATCTTCGCGTACAGCTCGGTGTCTTCGAAGGCCAGGGTTTCGCCCTTCTCCAAGTGGCTGCGGATGGTCGTGTTGCGCATGTCCAGCTGCGGGTAGAGGCTGCGAACCGCCAGTTCGGTCTGCCCCAGCGCCGGGCCGAAACCGTAGCTGATCAGGTCGCCATCCAGCGCCAGACGTTTGCCGGACACCCGCGCCACAGCGCTCTGGAATGCCGCATTACGGCTGGCGTACCAGCCGGCGTTGAAGTCGGCAAAGCGGTACAGCGGCCTGTCATAGCTGACCGGATAACCCAGCAGGTGGGCGATGCCGAAGTACATGCCGCCGCGACGGCTGAACACTTCATGGCGAATAGAACCCTCGACCGGATACGGATAATCCCGGGCCTGGCGCTCGGCAAATTCGATGCTGACCTGCATGGGCCCTGCGGTGTGCACGGGGTTGAAATTGCCGAACAGGGTACGACCCAGCGGCACCATGCCGATGAAGTCATCGAAGATCGCGCTCAGGTCTTTTTCCGTGCGGGCGGCGCTGAGGCGTTCGTTGAAGGTCTTGCCGGTCGAGGAGCGGATGTCCAGTGCGCTGCGCACCAGCAGGTTGGGGATGTGCGCCTTGCTGGCGCGACGGTCGATTTCATCCTGGGCGATCTTGCCCATGCCGGGGACGGCCGGGTCGACCTGGAAATTGGATTCCTGCTCGGTCACGGCCAGCACGGAACAGAGGTTTTCAACGCTGGGGTTGATCTGCTGCGCCTCGAATGCCCGCTGAATGTCCTGGGCCCAGCCCTGGCGGTCGGCGACAGTGGCAGGCAACAATCGCACGATTTCACTGCGCACCACCGAGGGTTCCGGCGCGGGTTCCTGGCTGCGTTGCGCGCTGCAACCGGCGAGGACCGCCAGCAGGATCAGGCTGGCTAGGGCATGGAGGTGGCGGCTGATTCCATTCACGGGCATGACTTCTCGCTGGTTACTCAAACGGGGTGGCGGGCTATGGACAGCGGGGAGCGCTGCTGATTCAAACAGGGCTGGATACGGCCCTACAAAAAGCATCGCGTTCAACCTGTGAAGCGGGAGTGGCCCTAGGCTCGGGCAGGCATTACTCTGACCCACCCTACCCATTCAACAAGGAAGCCCGAATGTCCACCACAGCGCTCATCGTAGTCGATATCCAGAACGACTACTTTCCCGGCGGCAAATGGCCCCTCGCAGGCGCCGATGCCGCCGCCGACAACGCCGCCAAGGTGATTCAGGCCGCTCGGGACGCCGGGGATCTGGTCGTGGTGATCCGCCATGAAACAGGCGCCGCCGCACCCTT
>NZ_JASCOY010000010.1:0-108939 GCF_029960075.1 Pseudomonas sp. PS02290 | reverse complement strand
CCAAGGTTCAGGGCATGCAGGAAACCCTGGAGTCGCGCAAGAAACTGGTCGACGAGCTTGAGGCCCGCACCAAGGACCTGAACGCGCAGTTGGCCAGCGCGCAGTCCGACTTGCGCACCACCCAGGCGAAACTGGGTGACGAGAACAATCAGGTGCTGATGCGCTACATGGTCTATGGCGGCAGCATCGCCGGCGCGGGCCTGTTGCTGGGCCTGATCCTCCCGTCCCTGACCAAGGGCCGCAAGCGCAACGATCGCTGGTTCTGAAGCAGACTCAGCGCTGTCCTGCATCTACGCGCACCGAGCCCGGCATTCACCCTGCCGGGTTTTTAACGCTCACTGGCAACTTTCCCCCCATGCGCTAGTTTAGTGCGGGGCACCCTCTGCCCACGCTGTCCCCCCATCACAAGAAAAAGAGAAACCGCCCATGAAGTTCGAACCCTTCGCCCAGTCCCTCGTTGCGACGGCGCTGATCCTAGGTCTGCCCTGCGCTCACGCCGCTTCCGTGGCCCCGGCTGCCGCTGAAAACGGCATGGTCGTCACCGCACAACACCTGGCCACCCACGTGGGCGTTGACGTGCTCAAGTCGGGCGGCAACGCAGTCGATGCGGCAGTCGCCGTGGGCTATGCGCTGGCCGTGGTCTATCCCGCCGCCGGCAACCTGGGCGGGGGCGGTTTCATGACCATCCAGCTGGCAGACGGGCGCAAGACCTTTCTCGACTTCCGCGAAAAAGCGCCGCTGGCGGCCACCGCCAACATGTACCTGGACAAGGACGGCAACGTCGTGCCGGACCTGAGTTCCAAGGGGCACCTGGCCGTCGGCGTGCCCGGCACCGTGTCCGGAATGGAAATAGCGCTCAGCAAATACGGCACCAAAAAACGCGCCGAAGTCATTGCCCCGGCGATCAAGCTCGCTGAAAACGGCTTCGCCCTGGAGCAGGGAGACGTTGACCTGCTCGGCACCGCCACCGACGAGTTCAAGGCCGACGCCAAAGACCTCGGCACGATCTTCCTGAACAAGGGCCAGCCGCTTCAAGTCGGCGATACCCTGGTGCAGAAAGACCTCGCCAAAACCCTCAAGGAAATCTCCGCCAAAGGCAGCGACGGTTTCTACAAGGGCTGGGTGGCCAAGGCCATCGTCGATTCCAGCCAGGCGGGGAAGGGCATAATCACCCAGGCGGATCTGGACAAGTACGCGACCCGCGAACTGGCGCCGATCGAGTGTGATTACCGCGGCTACCACGTGGTCTCGGCGCCGCCACCGAGCTCCGGCGGCGTGGTCATCTGCGAGATCATGAACATCCTCGAAGGCTACCCGATGCAGGAATTGGGTTATCACTCCGCCCAGGGCCTGCATTACCAGATCGAAGCCATGCGTCACGCCTACGTCGACCGCAACAGCTACCTGGGCGACCCGGACTTCGTCAAGAACCCGATCAGCCATCTGCTCGACCGCGACTACGCCGCCAAGCTGCGCGCCGCCATTGAACCGCAGAAAGCCGGCATCTCCCAGAACATCAAACCCGGCGTCGCGCCCCACGAAGGCAACAACACCACGCACTATTCCATCGTCGACAAATGGGGCAACGCGGTGTCCGTCACCTACACCCTCAACGACTGGTTCGGCGCAGGGGTGATGGCGAGCAGCACCGGCGTGATCCTCAACGACGAGATGGACGACTTCACCTCCAAGGTCGGCGTGCCGAACATGTACGGCCTGATACAAGGCGAAGCCAACGCCATCGCGCCGGGCAAGTCGCCGCTGTCGTCGATGAGTCCGACCATCGTCACCAAGGACGGCAAGACGGTGATGGTCGTCGGTACTCCGGGCGGCAGCCGTATCATCACCGCCACCTTGCTGACCATGCTTAACGTCATCGACTACGGCATGAACATCCAGGAAGCAGTCGATGCGCCTCGCTTCCACCAGCAGTGGATGCCGGAAACCACCAACCTGGAAACCTTCGCCGTGAGCCCCGACACCCAAAAGATCCTGGAAAGCTGGGGCCACAAATTCGCCGGCCCCCAGGACGCCAATCATCTGGCTGCCATTCTCGTTGGCGCGCCTTCGCTCGGTGGGAAGCCAGTGGGTAATAACCGTTTCTACGGCGCCAACGATCCGCGTCGCAGCACGGGGTTGTCGCTCGGCTATTGATCTGCGCGACAGCCGAGTCACCGGACGGGGCAGGGTGCTCATGGCCGGTGGCGAGGCATTGTGGTGGTTTCGGGCCACACCCTGCGCGTGATTTTGGTTGCGCGCAGGACACCTTGAAGTGTTATGTTATAACTCGCTTTTTACAGGCCTGACATGGGCCTGTCGGTTATCGCGCTTCGAGAGTTCACTGCGTATGCAAACCTTGTCTGTCCCTCTGCAATCTCCCGCCACGTCCATCGCCCACCCCGGCCGCCTGCAATCGATCGATGCCCTGCGTGGGCTGATCATCATCTTCATGTTGCTGGACCACGTGCGCGAGACGTTCTTTCTGCACCACCAGGTCAGCGACCCGATGGATATCCCTAACACCAGCGTCGACCTGTTCATCAGCCGCACCCTCGCGCATTTCTGTGCGCCGCTGTTCGTGTTCCTGACCGGGCTTTCCGCCTGGCTGTACGGCGAACGGCATGCGGGCAAGGGCGCGGTGGCGGGCTTTCTGTTCAAGCGCGGACTGGTGTTGATCGCGCTGGAACTGACCCTGGTGAATTTCGCCTGGACGTTCCAGTTTCCACCGACGGTGATTTACCTGCAGGTCATCTGGGCAATTGGCCTGAGCATGATTGCGCTGTCGGCGATGGTGGTATTGCCGCGCGGTGTGCTGGCGGCGCTGGGGCTGGCGATCATCGCCGGGCATAACCTGCTGGACGACGTGCATTTTACTGTGGGCTCGGCGATGCACATTCCGTGGGCGATTCTCCATGACCGCGGCTGGATCGAGGTCGGCGACAGTGTGCGCTTGCGCACCTCGTACCCACTGCTGCCGTGGATCGGCGTGATCGCCGTGGGTTACGCCGCGGGGCCGTGGTTTGGCCGCGACGCGAATGCGGAGAAGCGCGAGATCAACCTGATAGCCTGGGGTTTTGGCGCATTGGCGCTGTTTCTCGCCCTGCGCGGCATCAACGGTTATGGCGAAAAGCCGTGGGTGGAGGGTGACACAACGGCCCACACGCTGATGAGCGTCCTCAACGTCACCAAATACCCGCCGTCGTTGCTGTTCATCAGCCTGACCCTGGGCGTCGGCTTGCTGGTGCTGGCCTGGCTTGAGCGGCAGCAGGGAAGGCCATGGCTGCGACCGCTGGTGACCTTTGGCGCCGCGCCGATGTTTTTCTATCTGCTGCACTTATACGTGCTGAAGCTACTGTATATCGGCGCGGTCGCAATCTGGGGTAACACCCAGGGCCAATACTTCGGGTTTACCTCGGTACTGGGCCTGTGGGGTTGCGCCGCGGTGCTCACTGTCGTGCTGTTGCCGGCAGTGAGCTGGTTCGCGGCGCTCAAGGCGCGACGCCGGGACATCGCCTGGCTGAAATACTTCTAAGCACGGCCATGCAGGACCGGCTTTAGCCGGGAAGGCGTCAGGCGCGGCGCAGGCTGCGTTCCATACGCGCCAGGCCTTCTTCCAGCATCGGCCGCGGGCAGCCAAAGTTCAGACGCACGAACTGGCCACAGTCCTCGCCGAATTCCAGCCCGTCGCTGAGCGCGACTTTGGCGTGTTCGAGGAAGAACTGCTGTGGGTTTTCCAGCCCCAGGCCGGAGCAATCCAGCCACGCCAGATAGGTGCTCTGGGGCAGGTTCATCGTAATACCGGGAAAGCGGGTTTTGATGGCCTCGGCCAGGTAATTCCGGTTGTCCTGCAGATATGCCACGACCTGTTCCAGCCACGGGCCGCCTTCGCGATAGGCCACTTCGGTGGCTTCCAGGCCCAGGGCGTTGACGCTGTCCACCAGCCCCAGCCGCCCGGCATTGAAACGCTGGCGCAGCTCGGCGTTCTGCACCACGGCGAACGCTGTTTTCAGACCGGCGATGTTCCAGGCCTTGCTCGCCGACATCAGCGTCACGCTGCGCGCCGCGATCTCCGGGCTCAGGGAAGCGATCGGCGTGTGCTGACGGCCGTCGAACAGCAGGTCGGCGTGGATCTCATCGGAAATGATCAGTGCATCGCGCCGCACGCAGGCTTCGCCGATGGCCAGCAATTCGTCGCGTTCGAAGACCTTGCCCAGCGGGTTGTGGGGATTGCTCAGCAGCAGCGCGCCATGGTCAGGCAGCGCGCGTTCCAGCGCCGCGACGTCGGTGGGGTATTCACCCTGAGCGTCAGCATGGAAGGGCAGATCAATGCGCGGCAGTTTCCAGTTGGCCGGCGCGTGCAGCAGCGGCGAGTAGTTCGGCGTCTGGACCAGCACCGCGCTGGATGGCGAAACCAGCGCGTGGAGCGCCATGTTTACCCCAGGCTCGACCCCGGGCAGAAACACCAGATCCTGCGCCTCGATCTGCCAGCCGTAACGGGCGGTGAGATGCTTGACCAAGGTTTCCCGCAACGCTTGCTGGGGCACGGAATAGCCCAGCAGCGGATGCTCCAGACGGTTCTTCAGCGCCTGCACAATGGGCGCTGCCACCGGGAAATCCATGTCCGCCACCCACATCGGCAGCACGTCTTCAGGGTACTGGCTCCACTTTTTGCTGCCGGTGTTCAAGCGCTGAAAAACGTTATTCAGATCCATGTTCTGGCCTGTCCTGCTCGAAAAAAGGGGGATTGTGCCAGAGAATGGCGGCCTGGGTTTGCTGTCGATTTGCGGTTTGTAGGATTACTCCGTAAATGCCGCTGGAACCGTCTCCTTCGTGTCTCCCCCTCTGGAGTCACACTTTGAAATGTCGCATCTTCGCCCGCTTCAGCCCTCTCTCATGGACGAGTTGATCCGGTTTTCTGCAGACCGGTCAGGGGCGCTTTCTCCTGCCAGGGACGCTCATTCATGATCACCGTATTGCCGCCTTTCTTCGATCACAGTCGCCATAAACTGGTTGTCCATCGCCTTCCTTTCTCGCTTGATGTGCTGGCGTTTGAGGGTGAGGAGCAGCTGAGTCAGCCGTTTCTGTATCGCGTGGAATTTACTTCGGTTGAGCAGGACATCGGGGCTGAACGTGTGTTGGGGCGGGACGTGCAGTTCAGTACGCATGCGGCGGCGCATACGTTGCCTGTTCCGATTCGTGGGTTGCCGGTGCCTTCGGTTAAACCGCTGCGCACGTTGCATGGGGTGGTGACGGGTTTCAAGCGGCTTTCCTGTTCTGCTGACGAAGCCAGATACGAGATTACTTTGCAGCCGCGCCTGACGTTGCTGGGTCGAGGGCGGCAGTTCCGGATTTATCAGCATCAGTCGGTGCCGGAGATTGTCGAGAGTATCTTGCGGTCGCGGCATGATTTTGAGGGGCAGGATTTTCTGTTTTCGTTGGTGCGGGAGTACCCGACGCGTGAGCAGGTGATGCAGTACGGCGAGAGTGATCTGGTTTTTATCTCGCGGCTTCTGGCGGAGGTGGGGATCTGGTATCGCTTCACCAACGATGAGCGATTGGGTATTGCGGTCGTCGAGTTTCACGATGATCAGCGGCATTACGTTCGGCCGCGTGTGAGCTTGCCGTTTCGGCCGCAGTCCGGGTTGGGCAGCAGTGGCGCGGACGGGGTCTGGGGGCTGCAGTCCAGTCATGGGGTTGTGGAGCAGAGCGTTCACTTTCGTGCTTATCACCATCGGGATGCGAGTGCGTGGCTGGATGGGGAT
The DNA here is from genome assembly GCF_029960075.1 of Pseudomonas sp. PS02290. Classification (NCBI taxonomy): domain Bacteria; kingdom Pseudomonadati; phylum Pseudomonadota; class Gammaproteobacteria; order Pseudomonadales; family Pseudomonadaceae; genus Pseudomonas; species Pseudomonas sp. PS02290. Next base: position 103,177 of record NZ_JASCOY010000010.1, on the reverse strand, counting down.
GTGGACCAGACGCGGGGGGATTCCACGACTTATGGCGAGGCGTATCACTATGCGGAGCCGTACCGGGTATTGGGCGACAAACTGGATCAGGACGAGGATCTGCTGGGGGAAAGCGGGTTTTTCTATGGGCGGTTGCGTCATGAGCGATATCTGAATGATCAGACTCGGCTGAGTGGCGTCAGCAGCAGTGCTTCGTTGGGATTGGCGCAGGTGCTGGCGATTTCCGGTGGGGCGCCCCAGGCGTTTGAACCGGGGGCGGTGATCACTGGATTGAAGCTGCGTGCGGCGCGGGACCGTAGTTTTGATTTGAGCTTTGAGGCGATTCCGTATTCCGAGAGCGTGTGTTTCCGCCCGCCGTTGCTGGCCAAGCCTGAGATCGCGGGCACTGTTCCGGCGCGAGTCACCAGTTCGCTGGCCAACGATCCGTATAGCCACATCGACAGCGAAGGTCGTTACAAGGTCAGCTTTCTGTTCAACCGAGACAGCTGGGAGCTGGGTGAGGAAAGTCTGTGGTTGAGGTTGGCTCGGCCGTATGCAGGCGATACCCACGGCATGCACCTGCCGCTGATCTGTGGGACCGAGGTGGCTGTTGCCTTTGAGCAGGGCGACCCGGATCGGCCGTACATCGCTCACGCGCTTCATGACAGCCGACATCCTGACCATGTGACGCTGCTGCGCAGCGATTACAAACGCAATGTCCTGCGCACGCCGGCCAATAACAAGCTGCGCATGGAAGATGATCGCGGCAAGGAGCACATCAAACTCAGCACCGAGCACAGCGGCAAGAGCCAGCTGAACCTTGGGCATCTGGTGGATGACGAGAAGCTGAAACGCGGAGAAGGGTTTGAACTACGCACCGATGGCTGGGGCGCGATTCGGGCGGCGCGTGGGGTGTTTATCAGTGCGGATGGGCAGACCAAGGCGCAGGGTAAACAGCTCGACATGAGTGCTGCAGTGGGTCGATTGCAAAATGCCGGCGATCAGATGGAAAAGATCTCGGCGGATGCCGCCGTTAGCCAGGCAGACACAGCAGACGTCCTAGCTCAACTCGATCTGCTCAAACAGGATCTGGACGCGCTCAAATCCTCGGTGTTGCTGCTCAGCGCTCCGGACGGCATTGCCCTGACCAGCGGCAAACATCTGCAACTGGCCGCGCAAGACAACCTGATGCTCAACGCGGGCGGCCACACCGACATCAGCGTGGTCAAGAAACTGTTCATGGGTATCGGCCAGGGCCTGAGCCTGTTCGTTCGCAAGGTCGGCCTCAAGCTGATTTCCAACGAAGGCCCGGTTAGCATCCAGGCACAGAACGATACGCTTGAACTGCTCGCTCGCCAGGGAATAAACATCACCAGCACCGAAGATGAAATCCACATCACTGCGAAGAAGCGCATCGTCCTCAATGCTGGCGGCAGCTACGTCGCCATCGAGCAATGCAGCATTGAATCCGGCACCGCCGGCGACTATCTCATCAAAGCCGCGCACTTCGACTTCAGACCGAAAGCCGCGCAGGAGGTTGAACTGCCTGCTTTGCCACCGTTGTTGGATATACCGCCTGAATTGCACGAATTCTGGCCCAGCTTCAGCGGCGGCAACATTCACTACGAGCGGAGCATGATCAAAAATGCTGCGCCAGTTAAACAGCCCGAGCCACTTGAGGAGGAAGAAGAGGAAGAGGAAATCACTGAAGGCATCACTCTGCGCATCGGGCTGTTCTTTGACGGTACGGGTAATAACCAGAGCAATGCGGCGGCGACTGCACAGTGCCGACAATCGGATTTGGACAGCTTCAGCCGTGAAGAGCTGGAGAGCATTGCTGCGACGTGTAAGCAGTATGGGTTTGGAGAGTTTGACGGGAGTGCGTTTAACAGCGCGCCGAACAACAGTTACGGGAATGCGCCGAGTAACGTGGCGCATTTGTATGACTTGTATCCGGATAACACTGCAACTCCCGTCAATAAGGACGCGGAAATCGGTTATATCAGAGCTTATATCGAAGGCATTGGCACCCGCAGCGGTGGCGAGGATGACGTGCTGATGGGGCAAGCTTTAGGGCAAGGAGAGACAGGGGTGGTTGCTCGGGTGAGACAGATGCCAACATCCATCAAGACGCAACTCAGCTTTTTTGAACAAACCAATCCCGGTGTTTCAATCCATAAGATCGAAGTCGATATCTTCGGTTTTAGTCGTGGCGCTGCGGCGGCGCGTCACTGCGCAAATGAATTCCTCAAGGCGGAGTCCGGCATATTTGCCGAAGTGCTCAAGGCTGGAAACTTCGGTCTTATGAGGGGATTTGACGCTTCGACGGGCGTAGCTATCAACTTGATCGGCCTGTTCGATACCGTTGCAGCCATCTCAGATCCTCTACATGGTGACTTCAGTCCTGGCAACGACCTTAATCGTGGCGTTAATCTCTACCTGCCACCCGACTGCGCTCGGCAGGTTATCCACCTTCAAGCACTCGACGAGTATCGAGCCGACTTTTCTCTTAATAACGTCCACCACACGCACCTCCAGATCGGACTGCCGGGAGCGCACTCCGATGTCGGCGGGGGCTATCTCCCACGAGCACGAGAAAAGTTGTGGATGACGCAGCCCTGCAAGGCCAGCGTTCCGACCGGCCAAAGCGTTGAGTCCCACGCGGCCTGGGCCCGTGCAGAGGCGGACGCCAAGGCATTGCGCGAATCAGGCGTTGCCCGCGATGGCTACGTTGCGGTGAAAGCCTGGCCTGCAGCAACTAACCCTCGCGGCAAAGCTGAGCCAGTGATGCAGGACTACTGGATAACAGTGCTGCTCGAACGCCCTGTGCATGGCGAACTGAGCCTGATTGCACTCCGTGTTATGCGTGAACTGGGGATGCGTCACGGCGTCCCGTTTAAGAGCCTGGACGGGCGGCCTGAGCTCGCAATGCCCGACGAGCTCAGGCCTATCGCCAAGCGAATCTTGCAGCGGGTGATGACGGACCGGCTCGTAAGACTCGAACCTGCGCAAGAGGCGTTGCTACGAGCGAGGTACATCCACCTGTCCGCACACTGGACCCCCCGAGGCCCCTTCTTACTTAGCAAGCCGGCACCGCTGAATCGGAGGAATGTGCATCTCAACCTCCCGCAAGAGGGGTATCCAGAATGAAGCGTCTGATCTTAGTGGTTGGGATACTGATGAGTCTTAGTGCCTGTGCAATGAGCCCCTCAATCTCACCGCCCCCCAGATTGCCCTATCCAGCATGGTATGTCGGTCTGGCAGCTCCCCAACATATGGAGGTGTGGGTGGAGACGGTTGATGTGATCGATCAGCGAGGCCTGAGATTTTTTCGAGTGCATGGAGGAGTCGCGAGTTACACCGGTCAGCCAGAGGGCTGGGGAAATGGCGCGGGCAAGTCGAAGCCCATCAACAACGTCGATCTTCCTGAGCGTATCTTTCTGCGCTGGCAATCCCTGGTTGAGCCGCAAGCCTACAAGATTAGTATTCAGATACCGCAGTGGGTGCGCGATCAGATGATCAAGCCAGAGCAAGCATTTTGCTTATGGACAAGCAAATGGGAGGAGGACTATCGCGATGCGCTCACCCTCGGAATGGCACCGGGGGGGATTGTTAAGGTCTGGGTAGGTGGATCTTGTTTGGGATACAGGGAAGTCGGCCGGTACCAAGCTGAAGTCGAGCCGCTCGGTCCCTACCGTGGCGCAAGCAAAGGCAAGTACATCCCGCTTGAACCGGAGAACAAAGCCTACGTAGACCAGCACGGCATTCCCTATGGCAGTTGGTAACTCGGCCATGAGTACTAACAAGGGGCATCACAACACGCGACGGCTAGCGCATTTGCGGCGTTGTTCAAGGCTCTCATTTGCAGACTGGGTTTCCTGAATGAGGCATCTGGTCTTTGCGGTCGGATTGCTGATCAGCCTGAGTGCCTGCGCAACGGGAGGCTTAGTACCCCCTGTCAAGCTGCCATATCCGGCGTGGTATATCGGCTTCGCCGCGCCCAAACACATGGAGGTGTGGGTGGAAAGCGTCGATGTACTGGACACGCGTGGACTCGCATTCTTTAGGGTGCACGGCGGGGTCGCAAGTTATACAGGGAAAGTCGAGGGCTGGCACCAAGGGGTGTCAGGAGGTAAACCCATTAACAACGTTGACTTGCCAGAACAGATTTTCCTGCGCTGGCAGTCACTGGTGGAGCCTCAAGCTTATAGGGTCAGGATCCAGATCCCTCAATGGGTACGCAAGGATATGGTGAGACCGGAGCGGGTCTACTGCCGCGGTACAAAAGAATGGGTAGACGACTACCGTTTCGCTATTACGCTGGGAATGGCTCCGGGAGGCATTGTGAAAGTCTGGGTGGGCGGGCCATGCCTGGGCTTCAAAGAAGTCGGGCGGTATCAAGCCGAAGTCGAACCGCTTGGTCCCTACCGTGGTGCAAGCAAAGGCAAGTACGTCCCGCTCGAACCTGAAAACAAAGCCTACGTCGACCAGCATGGTATCCCTTATGGAAGTTGGTAATACTGCTTCGACATTAAAAGGCCCGGATGCGTCCTCAGTTGCAACTCCCCGAGCCGCTCACCCTAGTGCAATAACTTCACCCGAAACAGTCCCACTCGTCAGTAAGTCATTTCTCTAAACTTAATAGCGACAGCAACAATGCGGGCATGGCCAAACAACTAACCCCCCACCCAACCACCGCAATCAAAGCATCAATCACTAAAACCAGCAACGAGCCTCAAACATGAAAGATATCATTCGCCTAGGCGACCTCACCACCCACGGCGGCGTCGTGCTTCAGGCCTTTCCGCAGACCGACCTGAACGGCAAGCCCATCGCCGGGGTGGGACACAACGTCAGTTGCCCATTATGCAAAGGCATTTTCCCCATCGCCGAAGGGAGCAGCACTTACACAGTCGACGGAATTCCCGTCGCATTAGACGGCATGAAAACCGCCTGTGGTGCGGCGCTTATCGCCAGTGCCCCAAAGGGCGCCGTTACCAGCTGAAACAACCTGCGCGGGTCACCAACGGGCCTCGCTAGAACAATTCAGGGAGATCGACGGCGCAATGCCGTCGATCCTTGTGACGCCCCGCCGATCTAGACCTATTGTGGTCGACTTTCAGTAGTTATCTGAGCTCGAATGAAATGAGAAACCGCCCGTCGGCACATTATCAACCGTTATAAACTTTCAACGCGAAACCATTGGTCGGGTCTATTTCCGCTTTCCTGAATTACATCTTCAGCGATGTCTCTTTATATCTGTGCGGTCTGCTTAGTTGACAGATCGCCGCAATAGAAAGCTGAACTTGTCGTTAAAAACCCTGATACGAAATTAGCCTGAGAAGGGAGTAAGACTATGTTCCTGCACAATAAACGTCTTCAATACACGGTTCGCGTCGCCGAGCCTAATCCGGGTCTGGCCAACTTGCTGCTGGAGCAGTTCGGCGGCGCCCAGGGCGAGCTGGCTGCGGCCACTCGTTACTTTACCCAAGCGTTGGCTGAAGAAGATCCAGGTCGCAAGGATCTGTTGCTGGACATCGCCACCGAGGAACTGAGCCACCTTGAAATCATTGGCTCGATCATCGTGATGCTCAACAAGGGCGCCAAAGGCAAACTCGCCGAAGGCGTGCAAGCCGAGGGCGAGTTGTACCGTGACATCAACGGCGCCGGCAATGACTCGCACATCACCAGCCTGCTGTACGGCGGTGGTGCTCCGCTGGTCAACTCGGCCGGTGTGCCATGGACCGCAGCCTACATCGATACCATTGGCGAGCCGACGGCGGACTTCCGTTCGAACATCGCTGCTGAAGCACGGGCGAAGATCGTCTACGAACGCCTGATGAACGTGACCACCGATCCAGGCATCAAGGACGCCTTGGGCTTCCTCATGACCCGGGAAATCGCGCATCAGATCTCCTTCGAGAAAGCGCTGCACTCGATTCAGCCGAACTTCCCGCAAGGCAAGTTGCCAGGCATGCCGGAGTTCTCCCGCACTTACTTCAGCATGTCCAACGGCGAGCCGAACGTACGTGGCCCGTGGAACAGCGACGCAGATTTCGAATACGTCGAAAATCCAAAGCCGGCAGTCGATGGTGGTGACGGTACCGCTTCGGTCACGTTGAGCGAGGACGACTCGGTCACCCTGACGATGATGAAGGAGCGTCTGAAGTCTGATCTGGAAGCGGACCCGATGACCGGCGCCGACCTTGGCTCGGGTCTGGCTCAGGGTAAAGCTGAGTAGCGCGATAAGGGGAGGGCCGGTACGTAGCGGGCTCTCCGGCGATGTGATCAAGACCACGTACGACATGGAGATTCTGATGAACAAGTTATTGGAAGATTCGACGCCCAATGAAGCCAGCGAGTTGTTCAACGACAACGCTCAGCTGGACTTCACATCCTGTGTGACCCGCTTCGAAGCAGAAGCTGCAACGCTGGGGCGTGGATTCAGAACCGCGTTGTTTGTTCAGCAATTCAAGGCCGGACTGTTGCCGAAGTCCGTAAAAGGGGTTGAAAGACTCCACTAAACCCCGTGGCTTCTAAGTTAGATTCCATAGAAGTGTCCGCTGGCAGGGCTGTCTGATCCGCTACGACTCCATCGATTTTGCCCGCGAAAGCGGGCTTTTTTTTGTCCCCGATCAGGGGGTAAAGTTGGATCCCGGCGCAGCCCCGGCATGCCCCGTCACCCGCAACAGTGCGACGGGCTGGACTGATCCGCGATTACCCGCCACTGTATTGCCTTTCGCGCGTGGGCAATGCGTATTTTCAGGCCTGATGCACATCAGGAGAGGGAGCAGATTTGAATCAGCTAAAACGCCTTGAAAGCGGGATCAAGGGCTTCGACGCACTGCTCAAAGGAGGCCTTGTGGCGGGCGCTTCATACATCATTCAGGGACGTCCGGGGTCGGGCAAGACGATCCTTGCCAACCAGTTGGGGTTCAATCACGTCCGGCAGAACGGCCGCGTGCTGTTCGCCACACTGCTGGCCGAGCCTCACGACCGGCTGTTTCATTTCCTCTCGACGCTGAGCTTTTTCGATCGCCAGGCGGTGGGCCAGAGTATTCAGTTTGTCAGCGCCTTCGACACGCTGGAGAACGACGGTCTGGACGAGGTCGTCAAGTTGCTGCGCCGCGAGATCAGTCGTCAGCATTCCAGCCTGCTGATTCTGGACGGGCTGCTCAACGCACGCTCCAGGGCAGAGACGCCGCTGGACACGAAGCAATTCATCTCCGAGCTGCAGGGCCATGCCGCTTTCGCCGGCTGCACGGTGCTGTTTCTCACCAGCTCGCAACTCGACGATGGCAGTCCCGAGCACACCATGGTTGACGGTGTGATCGAGATGGGCGAAGACATGGTCGGCTCCCGTACGGTGCGCCGGATCAAGATGCGCAAGACCCGGGGGAGCGGCGCGATCCCCGGCGCCCATGAATTCGAGATCAACGACCAGGGCATTTCCATTTACCCGCGTCTTGAATGCATGCTCACCCGAACCGGTGCGATGCCCGAACACCCTCACACCCTCCTGAGCAGCGGCATTGGCGGGCTGGACTCACACATCGGTGGCGGTCTGGTCCGGACGTCGGTCACGCTGATCATGGGCCCTTCAGGCGCCGGGAAGACGTCTCTGGGCATCCAGTTTCTGAGCCAATGCTCTGCACAGGAGCCGGGGCTGTACTTCGGCTTTCATGAATCCCCGCAGCGGGCGATGACCAAAGCGCGTTCTCTGGGCGTGGACTTCACGGCGCTGCAGGCATCGGGCGCGCTGCACGTCGTCTGGACACCGGCATCGGCAGGGCTTATCGACCGGGTGTGCTACGACCTGCTCGACAGGGTGGAGCGGCTGCAGATCAAGCGCGTCTTCATCGACAGTCTCAATGCCCTGAGTCGGGCGGCCACCGATCAGCGTCGGGTGCCGGACGTTCTCGAAACCGTGCTCGGCGAGCTTCGCGCGCGCGGCGTCACGGTAATGGCGTCCTGGGAGGCGCATCGGTTGTTCGACGATCAAACGAGCATCCCGGCGCCTGATGTCTCCGGCGTGGTCGATAACCTGCTGCTCGTCCAGTTCGTTCAGCATCGGACTGAACTTCAACGCCAGGTTTCTATTCTGAAGATCAGAGACAACGCCTACGATCCCTCGCCACTTGAAGTCGTGATGAGCAACGCTGGAATCACCATGAAGAAGGTCTGAGATATGCGATTCGCAACGTGGGGATGGCCAGAACCATTGAGTTGCCTGACCAGGTGCCTGACCCTCGCGACATCGTGGGCCCGCCGGGAAATGGCCCTCTGATGCCAACCATTCTAATCATCGATGACGAATACCTGATTGCCGATATCCTCAGCTTCGCGCTGGAGGACGAGGGCTTTCAGACCATGGTGGCCGGAAGCGGGCGCAAGGCACTGGAGATTCTTGATCGCGAGCGCCCCGACTTGATCATCACCGATTTCATGATGCCCGGCATGACCGGTCTGGAACTTGCCGAGACGATCAAGTCTCGGGACGTGCACATGTCGACGCCTATTATGCTCATGAGTGGCGCCCAGGCGTACATGGGTGCCGAGCGGCCAGACCTGTTTGATGAGGTGATTGAAAAGCCCTTTGATATCGACCAGGTCATCGGCAAGATTCACGCCCTGTTTCAAGCCCGCCGCTAAGCCCGCCTGTAAGGTTCTCGCAGTCCATCGTTATTGCCGTTGAACGAATCGATTCAGCCCAGGGTCGATACTGATAACGCTTATTGAGATGGGCAGTGCAATGAATACCTGGTACAGCAAATCGTTGGGTGAAGGCACCGTCGTCTACCGCCGCTTACGTGTGTTGAACGAACTTCGTCATCAAGTTTGTCCCGACGCTTCCTGCCCCTATTCGCTATACATGGACGCCGTCAGCGCGGAAACCATCGTGTTGTTTGATCCCGAGCAGATTGTGCTGGCCACCGCTTTTGGCGCACTGCCGTGTGGGCAACCCCATATCAATGGGGTTCGGTTGATCGATCTTGAATACCGTCCGCTCCCTGTCACATCCCAAAGTGCACAACTGTTCAGCTCTCCACGCATCCACCCGCAACCCCGGTTCTACGCTGAATACCGCGCGTGACGAGTTGTGCCTTGAATATTCAAGCTGATAACCGACGCAAGCCAGTTCCAGCGTGAGCGGCTGCGTTTGCTGTCAGTGCTGACCCCAGGAGAATCATCATGGCCGTGGCCGTTGTCAGACTGGAAGGTGAAGACATCCCCCTCGAACACAGGCAGTCGGGCGCAACCGCCGTCTTCCGTGTCAAAGATGACGAGGGCGCCGTACTGTATTTCGAAGATGAAGTGGAAGCCGCAAAGTCGGCTGTTGAACTAAGCAATGCCGAGCAATCCTGAATTGGCAGCGGTCTGACAGAGACTTGTGCTCAGTGATTTCTCAACAGGCTTAATATCGCATCGGTGAATTCTTGCGGTGCTTCTTGCGGAACATTGTGGCCCACTCTCGCTATCACCTGCCGCCGGACTGGGCCTGCAAAGCCCCGTACCGCTGCACTGTCCTCGCGTTTCGATGAGACGCCATCGTCTGCTCCCCCCAGAATCACCGTGGGCACTGTGATCAGGGGCTTCTGCGCGAGCTTCTCCTGAATCGCCGCGCAGGCAGGATCGCCCGGCACCAGTCCATAGCGGTGTCGATAAGAATGCACGACCACGTCAACAAAGTCCGGGTTATCAAATGACTGCGCACTTTCAGTGAACGTGGATTCCGCAAATTGCCACGTTGGTGACCATAATTTCCAGAGCAAGTGGCAGAACTCATTTCGATTGGCCGCAAGGCCGGCGCGTCCGCGCTCACCGTGCAGGTAGTACTGATACCAGAGCCGTCGCTCTGTTTCGGGTGACGCAGGTGTGTTGGCTGCAGCGATGTCCTGAATGTTGTAGCCCGGGTCGCAACTGACCAGCCCGGTCACCCGTTCCGGCCACAGCGCAGCCACCACACACGCCGCGCGTCCGCCCCAGTCGTAGCCAGCGAGAATGGCTTTCGGGATATTCAATGCATCCAGTAGTGCCAGCAGGTCAGCGCCCAATGCGGCCTGTTCGCCCGAGCGGGGCGTGGCTGAATCTATAAAACGGGTAGGGCCGTATCCCCTCAGATAAGGCACGATGCAGCGGCAGCCGGCCTGGACAAGCTGCGTCGACACTTCGTCGTACGCGTGGATGTCATAGGGAAATCCGTGGAGCAATACCACAACCGGCCCATCGCCTGGGCCCATGTCGCGATATGAAACATTCAGCACGCCAGCAACTATATTCTTCACGGGAGTACTCCGGCAGACAGCAGTAAGGGAGCCCTGACGAATGCCGGGCTGACGTGTGAGGCGAAGAGGTTAAAACGATCCAATTGCGCGATTGGTAATTGCAGACTAACAAGACAGCAATGATCGAATCACCGATGCCGCGCGACGGGCGCGGGCATCGGGAGATCGGCAACGGAGCGAAGGTTAATCACCTGTCCCCCCGTTCACAGACCCATCAGGAAAGCCAGGATTCGACGGTGTCGGAACCGTGTTCGGCTTTCCATTCTTTCAAGGTCTTGTGATTGCCGCCTTTGGTTTCGACGACTTCACCGGTGTGCGGGTTTTTGTAGACTTTAACGGCGCGGGCTTTGCGAGTGGTCTTCTCGGGGGCAGTAGCGTTCTTGCCCTGTTTGGATCCGGTAGGGTGATCCAGAATCGAAATAATATCTTTCAGGCTCTTATTGTATTCGCCGAGCAGCGTACGCAATTTGCCTTCGAATTCGATTTCCTGTTCCAGGCCTTTATCGCCTTTCATGGCCTCAAGGGCCGCGAGCTGATCGGCAAGGTGACGTTCGAGTTGGCGGTATTCAGCAAGTTTAGACATTGGAACTCCATGTTTCGGTTTGTTGATACTGACGTGCGGCGTTAGCACTGGCGAACATTGGAGCGCACGGTGGTGACTGGTGTGACCGTGGACACTGTAGTGCGAGTGGGTGCATGGATGCCAGTACTAACAGCAAACTTTTCTGCCTTCTTTCCTGCCTTGACTGCAAAGCTGGCAGTTCAAATGGCGCAGGCCGCTTTACAACATCAACGGCCGTCACGTTTCGGCCAGGGCTGCAGGCTGCAAAGCGCTATTCAAAGCAGGCTTCAATGCCAGGCCGCCAAACGAGGTGGTGGGGTCTACATAACGCAGCGCCGATTTAATGTCTTTCCAGCCGACGTAATTCATCAGGCTTTTAATATCCCAGCCGTTAGCGGACGCCCAAGTTGCAAACCCTCGGCGCATTGAGTGACTGCTGTAGAGGTCATCAGGCAACCCGGCGTCTTTAAAGATGCGCCGCAACATCGGCACAAGGCTGTGGGAATTGATGGCTTCCATGGAGAGGTTGCCCCAACGATCAATCCGGCGGAACACCGGACCGTGGGTCAGGCCGGCCACGGTAATCCAGTTGATATAGGCATTGACCGGGCAGAGCGTCTTCAGCGCGGGGGTGCGAAACGTGGTGCCCTCATGCTGGCGGTCGCTTTTGGTGTAATGCAGATAAAAGCTGATGCCTTCGCCCGCCTGGGCCTGGGTGTTGCCGACGTCCAGTCTGGCCAGCTCATCCCCGCGAAACCCTCGCCAGAAGCCGATCAGCACCAGAGCGATAGAGCGTCGGTGACGCATCAATGACTTGTGGTCGCCGCGTGCCCAGGCAGCATCTGCCTCGTTCTCCAGCCACGTCACCGCTTGCTCGAGGTGACGCAACAGCAGCGGCGCCGCCTGTTTGGCTTGCGCCGGGTGGACGACGCGGATGCCTTTGAGCAGCTGCCGCACCGTGGGCGTTTTGGTCGGGTCCGGAAATCCCTGGGTGACGTGCCACTGGGCCAGTGCTGCCAGACGCTGCTTCAGCGTACTGATGGCGTGTTTGTCGGCGTACTCCGCGAGGTAGCGCACGATACCGTCCCCCGTGGTGGGCAGGTAGCCGCCCCAGACCACTTCGAAATGTTCGATCGCCGCCCGGTAGCTGCGGCGCGTGTTGGCGCGGGTTCCTGCTGACAGGTATCGATCTGCCTTTTCCATACATCCCTCGATCGGCGTGACACGGCCGCTTTGCTGGCTCAAATCGCGACCTGAGTTTCTGAAAAGCGATAAAGCACTATTATCGGCTGCTGGCAGAAACATTTCCACACAGCGTTTTAGCTGGTATTGTGACCTGTAATAGCGTGTTACGTAACACGGTACGAAATCGTAGGAGATGGCATGGCACGCGGTGGCATTAACAAGGCGGTAGTGGAGCGGGCCCGACAGGCATTGCTGAGCAAGGGCGCTTACCCCAGCATCGACGCGGTGCGCGTGGAACTGGGCAACACCGGTTCGAAAACCACCATTGCCCGCTATCTCAAAGAGCTGGACGCCCAGGCGCCGGCCGAAGCGTCGTCCCGAGAGCGCATGGGCGAAGAGCTCAAATCATTGGTTGAAAGCTTGCTTGATCGGCTGACGGAGGAGGGCGAGGAGGTCGTCGCCCAGGCCCAGGCGGACTTCGATCGTCAGCGGATAGCCTGGGAGGCCCGACTGGAAGCCCTTGAGCTGGAGCTGAAATCAGCCCGGCACCAGTGCGAATCCCAGCACGCCGCGTTGACCGAGCAGGGCGCCCAGCTGCAAACCACCCATTCTTCCTGGCAGTCGGAACTGACGCGCAATGCCGGTCTGAGCCAGCAGTGCCAGGACCTTGAACGGCGGGTGCAGGACAAAGACCTGCAGATCCAGTCTCTCGAAGAAAAGCATGTCCACGCCCGCGCCGCGCTGGAGCACTACCGCGAGGCCATCAAGGAACAACGCGAGCAGGATCAGCGTCGCCACGAAGCCCAAATGCAGCAGATTCAGCTTGAACAGCGAAAACTTCAGGAGACACTCGTCATCAAGCAGGATGAATCCACGCGCCTGAACCGCGATAACGAGCGCTTGCTCGGCGAAATGCGTCAGCAGGCCCGGGCGCTGGCCGATCAGCATGACCAGACCCATCGCCTCGCCACAGATCTCCGCGAAGCGCAGATGGCCACCGCGAAAGCCGACGGCGCCCGTGAGCAGCTGCAGGAGCAGTTGGCGGCGATAAAAGTGGACAGTAAATCCCTGGCGAAAGCGGTGGCACTGGCCAATGAGCAATTGGCGCACGCCAACCAGCAGATAGCTGCCTTGACCGAAGACAACGACAGCCTGCGTGCTCAGGTGCAGCTCATCATTGCCACACCGCCGCCGATACAGACGTAAGCGACCTGCCGGTCTTCAGCTTGCGGAAAACCATGCCAAACCAGCCCACCCCCGATGTCATCAAATCCGCCAGCCCCTCGACCGTTGCTTTGGCGCGGGGCTCGTTGTTCAAATTTGTGTTCCTGCTGGCAGGCGTGTTTCTGCTGGCCGCTTACCTGTTGGCGTTCCTCGCCCATGACCTCGATCACACCGAGGAGATCGAGAGCGCTTTCTACACCGACAAGGCGGTGCGCTCGCTTCAAAAAACGCTGACCGTCACGACCAAGGATTATGCGTTCTGGGGCGATGCCTACCGTTACCTGCACCTGAGTGTCGACCCCGACTGGGCTTTTGTCCGTCAGAACATCGGGCCGACGCTATTCAGCGATTTCGGATTCCAGGGCGTGTTCGTCATCGATGACACCGGCCGCACGGTGTATGCCGTGGTGGAAGGGCAACTGGAAAAGGTCGATGCCGAGCCGTGGCTGGGCCCTGCCAAGGACGCGTTGCTGGCCAAGGCCCGGGAGGGCGCCGAGACAGAAACCCCGGTTACCGCTTTCATTGACTTGAATGGCACACCCGCGCTGGTCGCTGCAGCCGCCATCACCCCCGGCACCGATCCAAGCGTCGTTCCTGATGGCCGGACGCCCTCGGTGTTGATCTTCATCGATGTGCTGGACGACGCCAAGCTGGCCGTTCTGGGCAAGGAATACGGCGTAGAGGGGTTGCACGTTGCAACGGCCGACGAGCGCGACCAGGTCTCGATCTTTCCGCTGGGCGAGGGCGGTGTCGCCGGCGCCTTGCACTGGACACCACCCAAGCCTGGCCAGCGATTGCTGGCCCTCGGTTTGCCGCTGATTGGCCTGGCCGCCGCGCTGGTGTGCCTGATGACCTGGGCGATCTTGCGTCGCACCACCGCCGCGGCGCGCTCCCTTGATGACAGTTACGCGTCCCTGCAAAAAAGCGAAAGCGCCCTCGCCACCAGTGAAGCGCGCTTTCGTGACGTGGTCGAAGCCAGCTCGGACTGGGTCTGGGAAATCGACAGCGAAGGGCGGTTCACCTACCTCTCTGACCGTTTCGAAAGCGTCACCGGCCTGCACCGCTCGCAGTGGATCGGGGCACTGATGGACGACCTGCTGCAGACCGAGCTCGGCCAGGTGTCCCAGTGGCTGGCGATCCCCAACCGTCGCCCTGACATCACCATTCAGTGCCGCTACCTGGAGACCTGCGGCCGCGAGCGCATCAGTCGTCTGTCGGCGCGTTCTATGACGGCGGGTGGATTCCGTGGCACGGCCACCGATGTCACCGAAGAAGTGGAAGCCCGTCGGCGCATCGAGTTTCTCTCCCAGCACGACGCCCTGACCGGGCTGCCCAATCGGGTCCGCTTGCAGGAGTTTCTGGACGGCAAACTGAAAGCGTTGCCGACCCTTGACCAGCCACTGGTGATGCTGAGCATCGACCTGGACCGCTTCAAGCCGGTGAACGACCTGCTCGGCCACGCCGCCGGCGACCGCGTGCTCAATGACGTGTCCAGTCGGCTGTCCGACTGCGTGCGCCATGGCGATCTGGTTGCGCGGGTGGGCGGCGACGAATTCGTGCTGATCCTCAGCGACGCCCAGACCCAGGACGAAGTCGAATCGCTGTGCCGGCGACTGATCGAGTCCATCGAACGCCCGGTGCAGATCGACGACCAGGAAATATTCGTCAGCGCCAGCATCGGCATCGCCATGGCACCCACCGATGCACGCGAGGCGGCCGAGCTGCTGCGCTACGCCGATATCGCGCTGTATGAGGCCAAGGCCAGCGGTCGCGGCACCTGGCGGTTTTATGCCGGCGACATGAACGCCAAAATCATCGAGCGCAGGCGTCTTGAGAGCGACCTGCGCTATGCGATCAAACACAACGAACTGCGTCTGCATTTCCAGCCACGCTTTCGCATTTCCGATGGCAAGATGGTCGGCGCCGAAGCGCTGGTGCGTTGGCAGCATCCCCAGCGCGGCCTGATTCCGCCGGACACCTTCATTCCCATCGCCGAAGAAAGCGGGCTGATCATCCCCCTGAGCGATTGGGTCATGACCCAGGCATGCAGTGAAGCAGCGCGCTGGCCGAAACACCTGTTCATTTCCATCAACCTGTCGCCTGCCGAATTCAAGCGCGGCAACCTGCCGGCGCGCATTCAGTTCGCCCTCAAAGCCACCGGGATCGAGCCGTCGCGGGTCGAACTGGAGATCACCGAAGGGGTGATGATCGAGGACGCTGTAGGCGCGCTGGACGTCATGCAGACGCTGAAGCAGCTGGGGGTGCGCATCGCCATGGATGACTTCGGCACCGGTTATTCGTCGTTGAGTTACCTGCGCACGTTCCCCTTCGACGGGCTGAAGATCGACCGCAGCTTCCTGACCCGCCTCAGTGAAAGCGAAGGCGACCGCTCCATTGTGCAGGCCATTGTCGGGCTGGGCCGGGCGCTTTCACTGACGGTCACGGCCGAGGGCATTGAAACCGCCGAGCATCTGGCATTGCTGAAGGCAGTGCAGTGCGAGGAAGGTCAGGGGTATTTTCTGAGTCATCCCCTGACCACGTCGGACTTCCACGCGCTGCTGGATGCGAGAAGTGCGGCAGCGGCGGATACAAACGTATAAAGTGCCCGCGCTGTCCCGGCAGCACCTCTTCCATCACACCCGCTGCCGCACCCGGCCACTGTTCATTTCTGGAGGGTTCATGACTCACCCGCGCGCTGTTTTCACCGAAGGCTCGGTGGCCCGGCACGTCATGGTGATGTCGAGCACCAGCGCGTTGAGCCTGCTCGCGGTGTTCCTGGTGGACATCTTTA
Organism: Pseudomonas sp. PS02290; assembly: GCF_029960075.1. Taxonomy (NCBI): domain Bacteria; kingdom Pseudomonadati; phylum Pseudomonadota; class Gammaproteobacteria; order Pseudomonadales; family Pseudomonadaceae; genus Pseudomonas; species Pseudomonas sp. PS02290. Next base: position 87,150 of record NZ_JASCOY010000010.1, on the reverse strand, counting down.
CCCTGCTGTACGTGTCGATGCTCCACGATCCGATGCTGCTCGCGGCGACCGGGGTGGCGAAGGTGCTGATCTTCCTTAACAGCGCGGTGTCCAGCGGGCTGATCATCGCCGCCGCCACGGTGTTGTCCGAGCGGATCGGTCATCGCGCCTCGAAAGCGTCTTCGCGGCTGGTCACTCACCTGATGCTGATGGTGGTGATCGCGTCGGGCGCGGCGGCGGCGTTGCAACTGGCGCTGTTGGTGCCGCTTACTCGCTGGCTCGGCGCGGACGCCAGCACCTACGAAGCCGCGCGGATTTTCATCTGGCTGACCCTGCCGTTCAGCGTGCTGCAATCGGCCATGCAAATGGCGGCGCAGATCCTGCGAACCGCCGGCGACAGCCGCCGCGCCCTGTGCGTGGTGCTTTCGGGCGCGGCGACCCTCGCCCTGGCCGATCCACTGTTCATCTTCGGTTTTGGCCTCGGGCTTGAGGGCGCGGGGATTTCCTATGCGCTGTCGGCGCTGGTGTCCCTGGGCCTGGGCATTTACTGGCTGCGGACGCGCCTGGCGATGCCGTTTTCCATCCGCTGGCGACTGCTGCGTCTGCACACGCGCAAGGTCATGCAGGTCGGTTTGCCGGCGATGGTCGGCAATCTGGCGACGCCCGTGGGCCTGACCTATCTGGTTTCGTCGATCGGCGCCTATGGCACATCGGCGCTGGCGGCGATGTCGGTGATGGACCGGGTCATGCAGTTCGCCTACTGCGTGTTCTTTTCCCTGCCCAGCGCCCTCGCGCCGGTGCTGGGGCAGAACATCGGCGCCCATCGACACGCTCGTGTGGCCAGGGCCATTGGCTTCAGCCGCAAGCTGGTGATCGTCTACGGTCTGTTGGTCTGGGCCGTGCTGTTGCTGGCGGCGAATCCGCTGGCGGACACCTATCAACTGGAAGGCACCGGTCGGGCGATCTTTCTTGCGTTCTGCCACGTCGGCGGCGGCCTGTGGGCGCTGATCGGGCTGGATTTCGTCGCCATCGCGATGTTCGTCACCCTGGGCCGGCCGTGGCTGGTGGCGCTGTTCGCCTGGCTGCGGGCGACGCTGGGGACGGTGCCGTTCGTACTGGGCGGGATTTCTTTGTTCGGCGCGGCCGGTGCGTTCCCGGCCATGCTGACCGGTAACGCATTGATCGCCGTGACTTCGATTACAATCGCGTCCCTGACCGCCAGACGGTTTTTTCAGCGGCGGGGCGCCGCCCAAGCCGTGGCGTGAGCAGGCCAATGCCGGGCTCTGTCAGGCTTTATCCGAATCAACGAGACAAGGTGTTATGACAGACGACGAATCAGGGAATGACTCGCCCGAGGTGGCCTCGCCGAAACGCCGCCGTGCGCCCAAGGGTGAAATGCGTCGCGCCGCCTTGCTCGATGCGGCGACGCTGATCTTCGCCCGCAATGGTTACTCCAGTGCGTCGATGAAGGACGTCGCGCAGCTCGCCGGCATCACCACCGTCGGCCTGCTGCATCACTTTCCGAACAAGGAAGCGCTGCTCAATGCGCTACTGGAGCGTCGGGATCAGCGGGTGGTGTCGCGGTTCAGTGAACTGACCATGGAGATGACGCTGGAAGGGTTCATCAAATTCGTGCGGATGAGCATGAGCTTCAGCGTCCAGGACGCGGCCGAATGCCAGGCGGCGATGGTGCTCAACACGGAAAGCCTGTCAGAGGCCCATCCTGCCTTCGATTGGTACAAGACGCGCTTTCACATCACCCACGAACATGCGCGGGGGCATCTGCAGGCGTTGATCGAGGCGGGAGAGGTGCGGCCGGACATCGACGTGAAGGCGCTCGCTCAGGAGATTTTTTCGGTCATGGACGGTGTGCAGATCCAGTGGCTCAGGGCCCCGGAAGATGTCGACGTGATGGCCGTCTTCGAGGGCTATCTGCGCCGTTTGAAAGCCGACCTTCAAGCTCGTCCCTGAGCTTGAAGTGACTGTTTGAACCCCGACCGGAACGCCGACCGGGTTACCCACTCAGTAGGTTTGCGAAGCGCTGACCTGCACTGCCTTGCGCAGTGGCAGCGGCAGCGGGTTGCTGTCGCGGGTGGTCAGGTGTTCCGGGAACAGCGTGATCAACGTGCGATCCAGCGGCAGGTCTTCGGAGTCCGGCCCTACCAGGATCTTGAACTTGCCGGCGTCGACATCCCAGCTGTCGGTCTTCTCGACGTAGTACGCCAGGGAGCGCGAATCGATCGGGATGCTCACGGTCTTGCTTTCACCCGGTTGCAGGTAAACCTTGGTGAAGCCCTTCAGCTCCTTCTCGGGACGGTCGACCGCCGGGTTGTTCGGGTGGACGTACAGCTGGGCCACTTCGAAGCCGGCCTTGTCACCGGTGTTGGTCACTTTGAAAGTGACATCGACGGTGCTGCCCGGCGCCATGACGTTGGTCGACAGCTTCAGGTCGCTGTAACCGAACGTGGTGTAGGACAGGCCGTAGCCGAACGGATACAGCGGCTTGGCGTGCTTCTTGTCATAACCGCGATAACCCATGTACAGGCCTTCGCTGTAGGTCATTTCGGTCAGCGCATTGTCGCCACGGTAGGCAGCCGGATCCGGGTACGACGCGTAGCTCGGGTTGTCCTCGATCTTCTTGTCAATGGTGATCGGCAGCTTGCCCGACGGGTTGACCTTGCCGAACAGAATCTCGGCCAGGGCCTGGCCGCCTTGCTGACCCGGGAACCAGGCTTGCAGCGATGCGCCGACCTTGTTGGCCCAGGGCTGCATGTCCATCGAACCGCCGCCGTGCATGACCACGATGGTGTTGGGGTTGGCTTTGGTGACAAAGCTGATCAGCTCTGCTTGCTGGTCAGGCAGCTCGAAACCGTGGTCGGAACCTTCGCCTTCGTGCTCGTAGTTGGAACCTGTTGCGATGACGACCGCGTCGTACTTCGACAGGTCCTTCGGTGGACGCAGCGCGGCCCAGCTCATCTGCACGCCAGTCACGCCACCCAGTGCCGGGATGAAGTTGCCCTGAATGCGTTGGTACTCAAGCTTCACCGAGTACGACTTGCCAGCCACCAGTGCGGCGGTTTTGCCCGATGTCGTCAGCGCGTTGACCACGTCGGCAGAGTACGGCGCACCGTCGCTCTGCAGGACCAGCTCATCATTGACCCAGAGTTTGTACGGGCCGTCCGCACGGACCTTGAACACCTGGGCGCCGGAAACGGTCGGCTTGATGGTGGCCGTGTAACGCGCCGAAAACGCGCCTGGGGTCGGGCTGAAACCGGACACCGCGGTGGTGCCGGCGTTGGTTTCGTTGGTGCCGGTGGTCCAGTTGAGGTTCACGCCGGGTTCAACGCGGGTCACGGCCGGACTGCCGGAGAAGCTGGTGTTGGAGAAGTACTCTGCCTTCACGCCGGCGTTGTTGACGTTATTGCTGCCAACCGCAGGCTGATACCAGGCCGAGGCTTTAGGGTTCAAGCTCAGCTCGGACAGGTAGGTGACGTTGGCGCTGCTGGACGCCAGTTGCTGCAGACCGCTCAGCTCGGTGACGTAGCTGTTGGGCGGCGAGTTGGCGGTGCCGAACGGCGACGCAGGCGCCTGATAGGCCCAGTCACCGATGACCGCGATCTTCGCGTCGCGCGCCAGCGGCAGCAGCGGTTTGCCGGCCGCCGTGTTCTCGTTGCGCAGCAGCACGATCGACTCACGCGCCGTGTTCAGCGATGCGCGCTGGCCGTACTCGGGGTGGTCCAGGGTCTTGGCGGTGTTGAGGTTTTCCTGGAAGTCGTAGCTGACGATGGCGCGCAGGTTGCGTTTGACCTTGTCGTCGATGACGTTCTGGCTCAACTGGCCGCTCCACACGTACGGCATCAGGTTGGCTTCGGTGAATTGCAGGCCCGACGGCATGTCGATGTCGGTGCCGGCCCAGGCGCCTTTGAACGCGTCATGGATTGCGTTGAAGTCACTGATCACGGTGCCCTGATAACCCCATTCACCCTTGAGCACGTCAGTGATCAGGTGATGGTTTTCACAGGCGTAATCGCCGTTGATCTTGTTGAAGCCACACATGATCGACGCGACGTTGGCGTTCTTCACCATCGACTCGAAGCCCGGCAGGTATAGCTCGCGCAGAGTACGCTCGTCGACCACCACGTTGACGGCCTGACGGTTGGCTTCCTGTTCGTTGGCCAGGTAGTGCTTGCCGCTCGCCTGAATGCCCTGAGCCTGAATGCCGTTGACCACGGCCGGCGCCAGTACGGCGCCGATGAACGGGTCTTCACCGCTGGCGTATTCCGCCGAGCGCCCGTTGTACGGCGTGCGGTACAGGTTGACGCCGGGGGAGAGCATTTGCTGACCGCCGGAGATCCGCGTCTCGTAGGCAATCGCCAGACCGAATTCCTTGGCGCGGTTGATGCTCCAGGTCGCCGCGAGGGCGGACTGCGACGGGTACTGCGCGCCAAAGGTGGCGTTGTTGACGTGTACGCCCATGGAGGAGTCATAGGCGACGGTGCCTTTGATGCCCCATTTGAGCAAAGACGGGATCATGTGGCCGTCGTTGACGCGGGTGAAGTTGATCTTCTCGGACTGATTCATGTTGTCGAGGATCGAACTGACCCGGGCTTCGACGGCGTTGCCGGTGGCAGGCGTGACCGCCGCCAGTGCCAGGTTGGCTTGCAGCACGCCAAGGGACAGCAGGCTCAAGGCCAGGGTGTGTTTGAAGGCTGACATCGGGAATGCGCTCACTGGTCGCTGACGGTGGCCGGACGGCGGGGTGCGTGGGTCGGTCATGGCTTCTGCACCAGAACCGGCGCGTCACCGGTGTCGACCGGCGCATCGAGCATGGCGGAAGAGGTTTGGGTGGTCGGCACGGCAACCTTGTCGACGCCGGACAACTGGTCGCGCTGTTTCTCAACATTTACGCGAAGTGTTTCTGCCAAGTTCGTTGTTTGGGTGGTCGTGGAGTCCGCCGCAACAGCAGCAAAACTGCAGGCGCCGAAAAGCACGACGCTGCAAACAGACAGCATGGGTCTATTCATCGATTGTTTCTCGATTGATGGGGTGTGGAAAATATAGGAACGCGCAAACCCGCCCCGTGAGAACAGGACGAACGTTAAGTCTGCGGAATCTACTGATTAGTTCAGGGTTTGCAAGATTATTTTTAAATTAGACGAGCGGTGATCGAAAAGGCGCGTTCAAGAGGGTTCCCGAGCAGGACAGAGTACTGGGTGGCAGACTATGAATCACAATTTACCGCAATAGAATCCTCATTTAATCGATTTAAGTGGCGATTAATTGCTAAGAATCACGGATAAACGTGATTTATATTGCTATGTTGAAAACCTAATTGCTATTAGGTTTAGCTTGCTGATAAGCTCTCTCCGCGCTGAGTAATCCTCGACCATTCAGACGACTGCATAGCCGCCTTAGTTGCCGATACACAGTCGCCAGCTATGGCGGTTAATAGCATTCAGTCGTTTATTTATATTCAACTAAAAAGTACGCAAGTTATACGCAAGCCGATTGAAGGCCGTTGGATGAATCATCCACGGCTTATAACGCGTGGGCGTTATTTAATAGCCGCCGTATTCATTAGTTAATCCATCATCCAGACCCATAACCGCCATGCGCCTAAACCCGCTCGACGCCAGACAGTTGCAGATTCCGGACGCCGAGCAGGTCTGCGCATGGCTGTCGGCGAACGCCGGGCTGAAGGCTGCTGATCTGGAGCGGGCGCGGCGCCTGATGGCCGAATCCGAAGGGGCCGGGCTGCTGGCCTTACTGACCCGCCTGGGGCTGGTCTCGGAAACCGAGATGGCCCGGGCCTGGGCGGCGCTGCTGCAGACACCACTCCTGACGCTCGACGCCGCGGCCGACATGCTTGATCCCTTACCGGCCCTGACCGAGCGCTTCATGCGGCATTTCCAGGTGGTGCCCCTGGCGTGGCGCGAAGACGGTCTGCACGTCGCCTCCGCGAACCCATGCGAGCAATACGCCTTCGAAGCCATCGCCTATTGCTGTCAGGTGCCGGTGTGGCTGTCGATCGGTTCGCGCAATGACGTCGACACCCTGATCGAGCGCTATTACGGCCAGGGCCGCAGCGCCATCGGCACGCTGATCGAATCCCTCGACGACCACAACGGCTCGCCCGAAGACATCGAGCACTTGAAGGACCTTGCCTCCGAAGCGCCGGTGATCCGGCTGGTCAACCTGATCCTGCAGCGGGCCGTCGAGCAACGGGCCTCGGACATTCACATCGAGCCGTTCGAGAGCCAGCTGAAAGTGCGGTATCGCATCGACGGCGTGCTCCACGAAGCCGAAGCGCCGCCGTCCAGTTCTTCGGCAGCGGTGATCTCCCGGCTGAAAATCATGGCGCGCCTCGACATCGCCGAACGGCGCTTGCCCCAGGACGGCCGGATCATGCTGCGGATTCAGGGCAAGGAGCTGGACCTGCGGGTGAGCACCGTCCCCACCAGTTTTGGCGAATCGGTGGTGATGCGCCTGCTCGATCGGCAGACCATCAATTTCGATTTCCCCAGCCTCGGGTTCGACGGCGAGCGGCTGGATGCCTTTCTGGCGGTGCTCGAGCGGCCCCACGGCATTCTGCTGGTGACCGGGCCGACTGGCTCCGGCAAAACCACCACGCTGTACACCGCGCTGTCGCGGCTCAACACGGCCGAACGCAAGATCATCACCGTCGAAGACCCGGTGGAATACCAGCTCGAAGGGATCAATCAGATTCAGGTCAAACCGGCCATCGGTCTGGACTTCGCCGGGGCGCTGCGCTCCATCGTCCGCCAGGACCCGGACGTGATCATGATCGGTGAAATGCGCGATCTGGAAACCTGCCGCATCGCCATTCAGTCTTCGCTGACCGGGCACCTGGTGCTGTCGACGCTGCACACCAACAACGCGGCGGCAAGTATCACGCGCTTGCTGGACATGGGCGTCGAGAGCTACCTCATCGCCTCGACGGTCAACGGCATTCTCGCCCAGCGCCTGGTGCGCCGCCTCGACCCGCACACCCGCGAAGCCTTCGAAGCCCCCCAGGCGCTGATCGACGAACACGACCTGGAGCGCTTCACCGACCAGCGTCCGATTCTTTTGTACCGCCCGCGCAGCGATGCGCCCGGCGGCGGTTATCGCGGCCGCAGTGCAATCACTGAACTGCTGGTGATGAACGAAGAACTGCGCAGCCTGCTGATGAGCCGCGCCGATGCCTCGACCCTGGAGCAGGCCGCGCGGCGCGCCGGGTTGCGCACGTTGCATGAGGAGGGCTTGCGTCAGGCGGTGGCGGGAATTACCTCGCTGGAAGAAGTCCTGCGCGTGACCCGAGGCGAATGACATGACGCCGTTCAAATACCGCGCGCTGGACGGTCAGGGCGCTGAACACAATGGCCTGCTGGACGCCGCCGACCGTGACGCTGCCATCGCCTTGCTGCACAAGCGCGGCTTGATGGTCCTGCAGGTCGACCCGTCGAGTCTGGGCGGTCTGCGTCAGGCCCTCGGCCGCGGCGCATTGGGCGGCGCCGCGCTGATGAGCTTCACCCAGCAACTGGCGACCCTGCTCGGCGCCGGCCAGCCGCTGGAACGTTCGCTGACCATTCTGTTGCGCCAACCCGGCCAGTCCCGGAATCAGGTTCTGACCCGCGCGCTGATCGACCGCATTCGCGAGCAGGTCAAGGCCGGCAAGCCGCTGTCCGTGGCGCTGGAAGAAGAGGGCCGGCAGTTCTCCCCGCTGTACATCAGCATGGTCCGCGCGGGCGAAGCCGGCGGCGCGCTGGAAAACACCCTGCGTCAGCTCAGCGAGTACCTGGAGCGCAGCCAGATGCTGCGCGGCGAGGTGATCAACGCGCTGATCTACCCGGCGTTTCTGGTGGTCGGCGTGCTCGGTTCCCTGGCGCTGCTGCTCGCGTACGTCGTGCCGCAATTCGTGCCGATCTTTCGCGACCTCGGCGTGCCGATTCCCTTCATCACCCAGGCGATTCTCTGGCTTGGGCAGTTCCTCAGTGACTTCGGGCTGATGCTGCTGGCCGGCACTATTGCGCTGGTCTGGGTCATCGCCTTGCGATCCCGCGATCCCCAACGCCGCTTGCGACGTGACCGGCGTCTGTTGCGCATGCGTGTGATCGGCCCCTTGCTGCAGCGCATCGAAGCGGCCCGGTTGGCGCGCACCCTCGGCACCTTGCTGAACAACGGCGTGGCGCTGTTGCAGGCGCTGGTCATCGCCCGGCAAGTCTGCAGCAACCGCGCGCTGCAGCAACAGGTCGAGCAGGCCAGTGAGTCGGTGAAAGGCGGCGGCACGCTGGCCAGTGCTTTCGGCGAGCAACCGCTGCTGCCGGACCTGGCCCTGCAAATGATCGAAGTCGGCGAACAGGCCGGCGAACTGGACACCATGTTGCTGAAGGTGGCCGACGTGTTCGACGTCGAGGCCAAACGCGGCATCGACCGCATGCTCGCCGCGCTGGTGCCGAGCCTGACCGTGGTCATGGCGGTGCTGGTGGCGGTGATCATGCTGGCCATCATGCTGCCGCTGATGAGCCTGACCAGCAATATCTGAAACCCGAATCCTTTCAATCAGAGAACCAGACCGATGCGCCCCACGCCGTTCACCGCTGTCACCCGCCGCCAGCGCGGCTTCACCCTGCTGGAGATGCTCGCGGTCATCGTGCTGCTGGGCATCGTCGCGACCATCGTTGTGCGTCAGGTCGGCGGCAACGTCGACAAGGGCAAGTACGGCGCCGGCAAGGCGCAGTTGGCGAGCCTGAGCATGAAGATCGAAAGCTACGGCCTGGACCTGGGTTCGCCGCCGAAAACCCTGCAGCAACTGGTCGAAAAACCGGCCAACGCCTCAGGCTGGGCCGGGCCCTACGCCAAGCCGTCGGACCTGAAGGACCCCTTCGGTCATGCCTTCGGCTATCGCTTTCCGGGTCAGCATGGCCCGTTCGACCTGATTTTCTTCGGTCAGGACGGCCAGCCCGGCGGCGAAGGCTACAACGCCGACCTGGGCAACTGGGAGTAATCGGCGAGCATGAACGCGCCTGGGGCAAGCCGCGGTTTTACCCTGCTGGAGATGCTGGTGGTCATCGTCTTGATGAGCATCGGCATCGGCGTGGTCGGGTTTGGCTTGCACAAGGGGTTGCAGCAGGCCGCGGACCGTCAGTTGCTCGGGCAAATGGTTCAGGCCCTGCGCACGACCCGCAGCGCGGCGATCATCAGCGGGCAGCCTCGGGAGACTTCATTTGATCTCGACCGCCGCACCTTTCAGGCCCCCGGCAAACGGCCCCAGCAATGGCCGGCTGAAGTGGGCGTGCAGCTGAACACGGCGGCGGATCTGAATGCAGCTGTCGCGTTCTACCCGGATGGCAGTTCCAGCGGCGGCAATCTGCTGGTGTTCCAGGGTGAGCGGCGCTGGCGCATCGACATCGGCTGGCTCACCGGCAGCGTCAAGAGCCGTGCTCTGCCATGAAGGCTCGCAACGGTCAGGCTGGTTTCACCCTGCTGGAAATGCTCGCCGCGCTGGTGGTCATGGCCCTGTGCAGTGGCGTGCTGCTGATGGCGTTCGGGCAGAGCGCTCGCTCGTTACAGCAGGTTGATCGCGAGGACCGGCTCAGCCAGGCAGCGCGTTCGGTGCTGGATGATCAGGCCGTCGGCGTGTTGCAACCGGGGCTGAGCAACGGCGTGATGGACGATGGCATTGAATGGGCAATGAACGTCTGGGCGTTGCCCACCGACGCCGGCCAGCCGCGAATGTTGCGGGTGAATGTGATCGTCAGCGAAGGCCGGCGTGAGGCGCGGTTCAGCACCCTGCGGCTGGTCAGTCCTTCCAGGGCGGGCGCCCAGTGAGCAGACGACAAGCGGGTTTTACCCTGCTGGAAATCATGATCGTACTGAGCCTGCTGGCGGTGCTGCTGACACTGGTCGGCGGCGCGCTGGTGGGGGCGAATCGGGCGATGGTGAAGGCCGATCATTACACCTCACGGCTGGATGAGCGGCGGGCGGCCCAGGGCTTTTTGCGTCAGGCCATCAGCCAGGCGCTGCCGCTGGATCTGGCGGAAAACGACCATTCCGGCGCAGGGCTCTTTGTGGGTTCGGCGCAACGCATGCAGTTTGCCGCGACCTTGCCGGGCAACCTGGGCGGCGGCATTCAGTTGCACACCCTGGAGATGTCCGGGCCGGAAGCGGACCGTCGTTTGCAGATCGCTTTCGCCCAGGTTCAGGACAACGTACTGCGGGCGTGGGGTGAGCCCCAGGTGTTGCTTCACGGCGTGAAAGGCCTGTCCTTGAGTTATCGCGGCGTGACGCCAAAAGGTGAGGCGACCGGCTGGCTGGCTGAGTGGCCATGGCCCAACCGTCTGCCCCGCGCCGTGCGCGTCGAGGTGCAGATGGATGGCCCGGTGAACTGGCCCAGCGAAGTCATCGCCCTGCGGCTGGACCTGTCCGGCGGGGCGTCCGGCGCTGTGGCATCTGCAGGAGCCACGCAATGAATCGGCAGCGCGGCGTGGCCTTGTTGCTGGTGCTTTGGGCAGTGGCGACGCTGAGCCTGTTGCTCGGCGGTCTGGCCGGCTGGGTGCAGCTGGAAACCCGACAGGCGTTATGGCAGCGGCAGCACACCCAGGCGCTGCTGGCGGCCCAGGCCGGGATGAACCTGGCGTTGCAGTCGTTGCTGGACCTGAATCACCGACCGCGCTGGATTGCCGACGGCCGCGCCGTGCCGCTGGCCTTCGACGACGCGCGGATGGTGGTCAGCGTCAGCAGGGAGCGCGGCAAGCTCGATCTGAATGCGGCCAGCAACGAGGACATCACCCGGGTCGCCCAGGCCTGCGGCGCCGATCGCGACGAGGCGACCCGCCTGGGCCGGGCGTTGCAGGCACGCCGCGACGGCAGTGCTGCGCCGTTGCGGGTCATCGAAGAACTGCGCCAGGTCCCGGGCATGACCCAACGCCTTTACCAGCGCATGGCCCCGGAAGTGACGCTGTGGAGCGGGCTGTCGCGCCCGGACGCCGCATTCGCCTCGCCGTTGCTGCGCAGCGCCTTGAACCTGCCGCAAGAGACAGCCACGGGCACCGACCCTGGCAGCGTGCTGAGCATCGACAGTCAGGCGCAACTGCCGGATGGCGTTGTCGCCCGGCTTCAGACCACCGTTCTACTGTCCCCATCGGAGGGTGACGCTCAGCCGTATCGGGTGCTGCGTTGGCAAGAATGAATTCACTCCTTTCAGTCCCTGCGCCGCTTCGGGCTTACCTGGGCAATGTTGAACGGCGCTGGCAGGGCAGCGTGGCGCAACGTGTCTGGCAGCTCTGGCTCGCGGAATTGCGAAGCTGCGTGCCGGTGCGTTTGCGTCATCGCTTCAGCGCCCAGGTACCCGTGCAGACCCATCGCTGGCCGATCACGATGCCCGGCCCCGAAGTGCAGGCCGGCGCCCGGCAAGTGCTGATGTTGCCGACCCCTTTGGTGATGATCCATCGCCTGCAATTGCCGACGGCGGCGCGGGATCTCACCGCCGTGGTCGGCTATGAGCTGGACAAATACACGCCGTGTCCCCGCGACCAGTTGCTTTATGTGGTGCGCCAGGACGGCCGCAGCGCCGGGTGGTTGCAAGTCACCCTGATCGCCATCCTCCGCGAGCGCATGAACGCGATTCTGGCGGACTGCACCGCCCTCGGCTTGACGCCGCAACGGGTGGACGTCTGCGCAGAGGACGGCACGCCGCTGGGCATCGACCTGCTGCCCGACGCCGCGCGTCCATTGAACCCGCGCGCAGGCATCGACCGGCGTCGTGTGCTTGGCGGGTCATGCGCCGTGCTGCTCGTGACGCTGATGGGCCTGTGGCTGCACGATCGTCAGCAACGGCTGCAAGGCATGCGCGCCACGGTGCAAGCCCAGAAAGCCGAGGTGGCGCAGGTCCAGCAGCTGCGTCAGCAACTGACCAACACCCTCGGCGCCGCCGATTACCTGAGCCGGCACAAGGCCGCGCGCCCGACCATGGCCGCGCTGATGAGTGAATTGACCGCCTGCCTGCCCGATGACACCTGGCTGGAGCAGCTCGAAATCGACGCTGACGACGTGTCGTTTTCCGGCCAGAGCGTGCGTGCCAGTGCGCTGATCAGCCGCTTGAAAGACTGCCGCAGCCTCGAAAATCCGCAGTTTCAGGGCGTGATCCAGCCCGACGCCGCCAGCGGCAAAGAACGCTTTGCCCTGCACGCACGCCTGCATCAGGAGGTCGCCGATGGGCCGAACACTGACACCCCGTGAACGTCGCGGCGCTGCATTGATCGTCCTCGCGCTGGTGATCGGCGCAGGCTACTGGCTGCTCATCGACAGTTGGTTCGCCGGCCCGCTGCGGGACATGGCCGAAGAGACCGAGCAGCTCAAGTCGCAACAGCAGCGCTACGCCAGCGTGCTGCAACAGCGCGACAGCCTGAACGCAGCGCTGGAAACCGCCGCGCAGGACCCGGCCAGCAGCGCGAGCCTGTTGACCGGCGAAGACCCCAGCGCCGTGGCCGCCGATCTCATGCAGCACGTCGCTGACGTCATCACCGCCCAAGGCGCGAACGGCGCCGGCTGCACGCTCACTCAACGGATGCCTATCACCCCGGAGCAGGACGGCAGCGAGCCGTTTCGCCAGGTCAAGGTCAGCGTCACCCTGGAATGCGCCATCGAGCCGTTGATGGCGGTGTTGCACGGGCTGGAGTATCAGCGGCCGTTGCTGTTCATCGATCACATGAGCGTGCGCCGCGCCAGCAGTGCGCCGGGCAAAGGCGGGGCAGGGCGGCTGGCGGTGCAACTGCTGATTCGCGGCTATTTGCAGCCGGTTGCGGCCAAGGCAACTGCCGAGCAACCCGGCGCCGCCCAGGCCGCCACATGATGCGATTCCCGATAACTCTCGAGCGCGCGCTGATGGCCGTCGCCCTTGTCCTGCTGGTGCTTATTGCTCTGGTGCTCAACGGCACCTGGCAATCGGCGGACTGGCTGCCCGCCGAAGCAAACCATCGCCCGGCGGTCGCAGCTAAAACGCCGGTGTTAGCGCCCGTGGCATCGCCCAGTCTGGCCAACGCCTGGCAAACCCCGCTGTTCAGCGTCGACCGCCGCCCGGACCTGCAACAGCCGGCCAATCAGGCAGCGTCCAGCCTGAGCGGGCTGACCCTGACCGGCGTGCTGCTCGACGGCACGGTGCAGCTGGCATTCATCAAACCGGCCACCGGTCCGGCGCTGAAAGTCCGCCTCAACGGGCCGTTGCCCAACGGCTGGACCCTGCGCGCGATCAGCCCGACGAGCGCCACGTTTGGCCTCGGCGAGCGCACCGAAACCCTCACTGTCCGGCGCCTGCGATTGCCTGCGCCGTCGACCTCACCACCGCTTTCCCTTTCCCGTGAAGACCTCCATGAACCTGCCCCGTAATCATTACATCGGCCGTGCCCGTAGCACCAAACCCGTCGCGACGCTGCGCTCGCCCTTACTGTCCCTGGCGGCGGCCGTCGCCTTGAGCGGCTGCACCACCGCGCCGACGACCCTTGAGCCGGACAACGGCATGCTCCGCGAGGCGCTGGACGGAACCGGAAGCCAACGCCGGCCGGTCGACCCGCGCAGCGAACAAATGCCGGTCCAGGCACAAGCCAGTCCCGCGGACAGCTCGACGGCGACTACCGGTACCCGGCAAATCATCAGGGGCACCCAGCGCTTTGTGAAAACACCGGCGGCGACAGCCGCAACGCCACGCGCGGCGGAAGGCGACATCGTCTTCAACTTCGCCAACCAGCCCATCGAAGCGGTGGTCAACAGCATCCTCGGCGACATGCTTCACGAGAGCTACACCATTGCCCAAGGGGTAAAGGGCGAAGTGAGTTTCTCCACGTCCCGGCCGGTCAATCCGCAGCAGGCGCTGTCGATTCTGGAGACCCTGCTGTCGTGGACCGACAACGCGATGATTCGTCAGGGCAATCGCTACGTCATCCTTCCGGCCAGCCAGGCGATTGCCGGCAAACTGGTGCCGGAAATGGCCGTGGCCCAGCCCTCTGCCGGGTTGTCGGCGCGGCTGTTCCCGCTGCGCTACATCTCCGCCACCGAGATGCAGAAGCTGCTCAAGCCGTTCGCCCGGGAGAACGCGTTCCTGCTGGTGGACCCGGCGCGCAATGTGCTGAGCCTGGCGGGCACCGCTGAGGAGCTGGCGAACTATCAGCAGACCATCGACACCTTCGACGTCGACTGGCTCAAGGGCATGTCGGTGGGCGTGTTCGGCCTGCAACGGGCCTCGGTCAGCGAGCTGATGCCGGAGCTGCAGAAGCTGTTCGGGCCGGACAGCGGCATGCCGTTGGCGGGGATGGTGCGTTTTCTGCCGATCGAGCGGACCAACTCGGTCGTGGCGTTTTCGTCCCAGCCCGAGTACCTGAACGAAGTAGGCACCTGGATTCGCACCATCGATGAGGGCGGCGGCAACGAGCCGCAGCTGTACGTGTACGACGTGCGCAACATGAAGGCCACTGACCTGGCGAAATACCTCAAGCAGATCTACGGCACGGGCGCGGTACAAGAGGAGAGCGCGGCGAAGGTCGCGCCGGGTTTGCGCACGCGCTCGATGTCATCGTTGACGGGGGGCACGTCTGGCGGTCTGGGTTCAGGTAGCGGATTGAATGGCAGCGCCGGTTTGAACAGCAATGGCCAAGGCGGCATGTCCCAGAACGGGACTCAGAACACAGCGACCTCGGACGACGAGCAGGAGCAAGACGCGGACACCGGCAGCGACAGCGGTTCCGACGACAGCACGTCATCGGCCACTGCCAGCTCGGGCAACGGGCAGAAAGGGCTGGACTCGACCACCCGCATCTCGGCGCAGAAGAGCAGCAACCAGCTGCTGGTGCGCACGCGGCCAGCGCAGTGGAAAGAGATCGAAGCGGCGATCAAACGTCTGGACAACGCGCCGCTGCAAGTGCAGATCGAAACGCGGATTCTCGAAGTCAAGCTGACCGGCGAGCTGGATCAGGGGGTTCAGTGGTACCTCGGACGCCTGGCCGGCAATTCCACCAGCACCACCGTCGCCAACACTGCCGGCAGTCAGGGTGCGCTGGGGGGAGGCGGTGCCGGTCTGGGTTCGACCGATTCGCTGTTCTACTCCTTCGTCAGCACCAACCTGCAGGTAGCGATTCACGCGCTGGAAACCAACGGCCGCACCCAGGTGCTGTCGGCGCCGTCGCTGGTGGTGATGAACAACGAAAACGCGCAGATTCAGGTCGGCGACAACATCCCCATCAGCCAGACCACCGTCAACACCGGCACCTCGGACACCACCCTCAGCAGCGTCGAGTATTTGCAGACCGGCGTGATTCTGAACGTCGTGCCGCGCATCAACCCGGGCGGTCTGGTGTACATGGACATTCAGCAGCAGGTCAGCGACGCCGACGACACCGTGACGGTGAACGGCAACCCGCGCATCTCGACGCGCTCGGTGTCGACTCAGGTTGCTGCGCAAAGCGGGCAGACCGTGTTGCTCGGCGGGCTGATCAAGCAGGACAACAGCGAGAGCGTCAGCGCCGTGCCGTACCTGGGCCGGGTGCGCGGGCTGGGCTGGCTGTTCGGCAATCGCAGCAAGTCCAGGGACCGCACCGAGTTGCTGGTGTTGATCACGCCGCGGGTCATCAACAGCAGCAGCCAGGCACGCCAGGTTACTGACGATTATCGTCAGCAGATGCGGTTGTTGAACGGCGCCGGCACGCCACAAGCCCTGCGCTAGACGCTCGCGCAGCTGTAACAAAGTTTTCCGGGGTGCGCAGTGTGGGCGCTAATATGCGCAGGAACGCTTGCGACGGGCGGCTCGGACGTCCCGCTTTCGCCCACTTCCCACACGGGAGCCATCACCGGCCCCAACACGGAAAACCAACAATGATCTTGAGAGTGACTGGGGTGGTGATGGCGATTTTCGCCATTGCCCTGTTGTACATGGGTGCGCAACTGGTGGCCGCCGGCGGCTCGGCGGCGTACTCGATGATTGCCCTCGCGGTATTGGCTTCGGCGGTGCTGCTGATCCTGAAAAGGAAAGCGGCGCTGACGGTGTATGCGCTGTTGATGTGGGGGATTCTGATCTGGATTGTCTACGAGGTCGGCTTCGACAAATGGCAGTGGATCCCGCGCGGCGACCTGTTCGCGCTGCTGGGTCTCTGGCTGGCGCTGCCGTGGGTGGTGCGTCCGCTGTACAAGGCGCAGAACCCGGGCGACACGCGCCGCTTTCACCCGTTTCTGGGTGGCACCGTGGGCGTGATGATGCTGATCGTGCTGGCGGTGATGTTCTACGACCCGTACCCGGTGGCGGGCAAGATCGACACCCCGCAGGCAACCCGCAGCACGGGCGAAGCCGGCAATGACTGGGTCGCTTACGGCGGCACCAACGACGGTCAGCGTTTCTCCAGCCTCGACCAGATCAATGCGGGCAACGTGAAGAAGCTCTCGGTGGCGTGGGAATACCATACCGGCGATCTGCGCGATGCCGCCAAAGACGCCGGCGAGTACACCTTCGAAGCCACGCCGCTGAAGGTCAACAACCGGGTCTATGTCTGCACCGCCCACAACGAAGTGCACGCGCTGAACCCTGAAACCGGCAAGCTGGACTGGAAGTGGGAACCGGAGAAAAACCGCTCCTACCTGCAGCAGCATCAGACCTGCCGTGGGGTCAGCTACTACGCGCCGGCCGCAACGGCTGCGGCCAAGGCCTCGCCGAGCCAGTGCGCCAAACGCATCCTCACCGCCACGACTGACGCGAAGCTGGTAGCCCTCGACGCCGATACTGGCAAACTGTGCAGCGATTTCGGCAACAACGGCGTGGTCGATCTCAGTGCCAACATGGGCGAGATCCGCCCCCACGCGCTGATGCAGACCGCCGCGCCGCTGATTGCCGGTGATCTGGTCATCGTCGGCGGTTCGGTGATGGACAACGGCTACAACGACGGCAACCCGTCGGGGGTGATCCGCGCCTACAACGCCGTGACCGGCACGCTGGTGTGGAATTTCGATCCGGCCAACCCGGCGATGACCCAACTCATCGCCGTCGATCAGACCTACCCGCAGGACACACCCGTGGCGTGGGGCACCTTGAGCGCCGACATGAAAAACGGCCTGGTGTTTGTGCCGTTCGGCAACGCCTCGCCGGACGAGCTGGGCATCAACCGCGACCCGAACAGCAACACGGAAAAATTCCGCGATACGCTGGTGGCCCTGGACTTGAACACCGGTGCGTTCAAGTGGAAATTCCAGTCGTCGAACAACGACCTGTGGGACCGCGATAACCCGTCGCAGCCGACGCTGATGGACGTGGGCAAAGAGGGCAGCAAGCAACCAGCGCTGCTCCTGCCGACCAAAGTGGGCAACATCTTTGTGCTGAACCGGCTGACCGGCGAACCGATTTTCCCGGTCGATCAGGTCAAGGTGTCGACCCAGGGCGGCGTGCCGGGCGAGCATTTCGCGCCGACCCAGCCGGTGTCGAAGATCAACTTCATCCCGGAACCGCTGAGCGAGAAGTCGATGTGGGGCCTGACGCCGTTCGATCAGATGTCCTGCCGCACGACCTTCAACACGCTGCGCTACGACGGCAATCCATGGACGCCGAGTACCGAGCAGGGGTCGCTGATCTTCCCGGGCAACATCGGGGCGTTCAACTGGGGCTCGGTGGCGGTCGACCCGGATCGGCAGATTCTAATCGCCGCGCCGGTGCGTCTGGCCTACACCTATCACCTGATCAAGCGCACCCCGGAAACCGCCGAGAAACGGCTGTTCACCCAGGACGGCACGCCGTACTGGAACGAGAACTTCAACGGTGACTACGCGATTCGCATCAAGCAGTTCGCCTCGGCGCTGGGCGTGCCGTGCATCGCGCCGCCGTGGGGCCGCATGGTCGGGGTTGACCTGACCACCGGCAAAACCGAGTGGATGCGCCGCACCGGCACCACCCAAAACCTCAAGACCAGCTTCCTGCCGGGCCGCTTCCCCATCGGCTTCCCGATGGGCATGGTCGCCCACGGCGGTCCGCTGGTGACGGCGGGCGGCGTGGTGTTCCATGGCGCCACGGCGGACAACTTCATCCGCGCGTACGACATCAACACCGGTGACGTGCTCTGGGAGAAGGAGCTGCCCGCGGGCGGTCAGGCGACGCCTTCGACGTACATGGGCAGCGACGGCAAGCAGTACGTCGTCATCTCGGCCGGCGGGCACGGCTCGCTCGGTACCACGTTGGGTGACAGCGTGATTGCGTTTCGTCTCGATTGATTTGACTGATGTGTGAGAAAGGCCGTGACGCCGTTGTGCGTCACGGCCTTTTTTTGTGATGGCATCCCGCACATTCTTGGGTGCTCACACCGGCCTGTTCCCGGCTGAAGCCGGTCCTACTAGGGATATGCGGTCACCCTGTAGGACTGGCTTTAGCCGGGAAGGCGCCGGATGTCACACCGCTGAATATGTGCCGCTCACACTAGCGTCTTCCCGGCTGGAGCCGGTCCCACTATTGGTATGCGGTCGTGCTGTAGGACTGGCTTTAGCCGGGAAGGCGCCGGATGTGACACCGCTGAATATGTGCTGCTCACACTAGCGTCTTCACGGCTGAAGCCGGTCCTACAAAACTAATATTCAGCAGCATCCCCGTCAGCCCTAAAAAACGATGTCCCGGTAGAACGCTTTCAGCGTATCAACGAACTCTTCGGACAATTTTGTCCGCGTCTGGGCCGGGGCCCACATGACGTAGGTGGGGAAGAGGATCTGCGGCACGAACGGGCGGATGACGATATCGCGATGGCGATAATCCCGGGCCACCAGCGGGTGGGCGAGGGTGATGCCCATGCCCAGTGCCACCATCTCGCAATTGATCGCGCTGTACTGCGCCTCCACGGTCATGACCCGCTCCACGCCCGCCTGCTCGAACAGACCGTCCACCAGCGCGCGGGTGCCGTCACCGTGGCAGAGCGAGACAAAGGTCTCTCCCTCCAGATCGGTGAAGGTGATCTCTTTCCGGCTCGCCAATGGATGAGCCGCCGGCAGCACGCACACCGCCGCCACTTCACTGAGCAACTCGATCTGCTGACTGTCGACATCGCCGGGGTGCACCACAATCCCCACGTCGCAGAACTGCGACTTCACCCATTGCTCGACGGTGGGCGAGGAGTTCACGTGCAGGGAAACCGTCAGCTCCGGTCGCGACTCGGTAAACGCCTTCAGCACCCGGGGAATCATGCTCAGCCCGGTCGACGGCACCGCCGCCACCCGCAAGCGCCCCGTGCCCAGGTTACGGATGTTTTTGGCCGACAGCTTGAGGCTGTCCAGCCCGACGTAGGCCCGCTCGACCTCTTGAAAAAACGCCTGACCCTCCTGGGTCGGAATCAGCCTGACGCCCGCCCGCTTGAACAGGGTCAGCCCGGTGCTCATTTCCAGTTGGGCTATCAGCCGGCTGATGTTGGGTTGCGAGGTAAACAGCACCTCGGCGGCAGCGGTCATGGAACCCAGGCGCATGACGCTGCGGAAGGCTTCGATCTGTCTCAGGTTCACGGCGCGCTCCATATCAAATATGAATAACTAAGGCGGATATCCGTATTTGACCATATGGAGGGGCGGTCGCAATACTCGAACCAGCCACCCATAGCGCACTTGAAGATGCGCCACCCCGCGATGGATTCGCCGGGAGCATGCACGCTGCATGCACGGCCTCGGTTCACGCCGAAGCGACTGACGCATTGTTCGATCTGCCCCACGCACTTCGGAGATAGTCTGTGAATAGCCTTGACCTTCCCTCAGCAGCACGACCGTTTCGTCCCTTCCATCGCAATGCCGTGGCTATTGCCCTGACGCTCGCTGCAATGAGCAGCACGCCGGCCTTCGCCGAGACCACGCTGTACGTGGCCGGGGTCGGCGGCTCTACCGAGCAGATGTACAAGAACCGCGTCATCCCGGCCTTCGAAAAACAGCACAACGTCAAAGTCGTCTACGTCGCCGGCAACTCCACGGAGACGCTGGCCAAGCTGCAGGCGCAGAAAGGCCGTCAGCAGATCAACGTCGCGATGATGGACGACGGCCCGATGTACCAGGCGTTGCAGATGGGCCTGTGCGAAAAGCTCAGCGACGCGCCGGTCTACAAGGACCTTTATCCGCTGGCCCGGCTGAGCCCTGAAGCCACGGGGATTGGCGTGGTGGCGACCGGCATCGGCTACAACGAAGACGCGTTCAAGAAACGCGGCTGGGCGGCACCGGATTCCTGGGAAAACCTCACCGACCCGCGTTTCAAGCAACTGCTCGGCATGCCGCCGGTGACCAATACCTACGGCCTGCACACGCTGGTGGAAATGGCTCGACTGAGGGGCGGCAGCGAAAAAAACATCGACCCCGGCTTCAAGGCGCTCAAGGATGAAATCGGCCCCAACGTGCTGGCGTGGGTGTCGGCGCCGGGCGAGATGGACGGGATGATGCAGAACGGCGACATCGTCATGGCGGTATACGGCAGCGGTCGGGCCGTGGCGTTGCAGGGCACCGGCTTCCCGCTGAAATTCATCTACCCGAAGGAAGGCGGCATCGCACTGCAGGTCGCCGCGTGCAGCGTGACCCCCAACGCGCAATCCGAACTGGCCCAGGCGTTCATTCAGTACGTGCTGTCACCTGAAGTGCAGGAAATCCAGGCGAGGGAGAATGGTTTTGCGCCGGTGAACCAGACCGTCAAGCTGCCGGATGACGTCGCGGCGCGCATGCCGTACGGGCCGGAGAAGGTCAACGCGCTGATCAAGGTCGATTGGGAAACCATCAACCAGCAGCGCAGCGAGTGGACCACGCGCTGGAACCGCACCGTCGAGCGATAGCGGTGGATCTACCGATCCCTTTCGCTGATCGACGTAAGCGCCGATCTTCCCGAGCACCCTTCTGGAGACGCAGGTTCGCCTGCGTGGCACGCCCATGGCATTTCTCACCCTTGAAGGCATCGTCAAGACCTACGGCACGTTCAGGGCCATTGACGGTTTGAACCTGGAGGTCCGGCATGGCGAGTTCATCGCTTTGCTCGGCCCGTCCGGGTGCGGCAAGACCACCACGCTGCAATCCATCGCAGGCTTCGTGCAGCCCACCGAAGGCCGCATCGTTCTCGACGGCCGCGACATCACCCACGTGCGCCCCGAGCAACGTGGACTGGGCATCGTCTTTCAGAGCTATGCGCTGTTTCCGCACATGACCGTGGCGCAGAACATCAGCTTCGGCCTGGAAATGCGCGGCGTGCCCAAGGCCGAGCGCGGCAAGCGCGTCGACGAAGCGCTGGATCTGGTGCGCCTCGCGGGCCTCGGTGAGCGTTACCCGAAAGCCTTGTCGGGCGGTCAGCGCCAGCGTGTGGCGATTGCCCGCGCACTGGCGATCCGTCCGAACCTGCTGCTGCTCGACGAGCCGATGTCCAACCTCGACGCCAAGCTGCGCGAAGAGATGCACATCGAATTACGGGCGATTCAGCGCGAGCTGGGCATCACCACCATTCTGGTGACCCACGATCAGGTCGAAGCCATGACCATGAGCGACCGCATCGCAGTGATGCAGAAGGGCCGCATCGTGCAGATCGACACGCCCTTCGAAGCCTACGAGCGGCCGCATTCGCCCTTCGCGTCGGCCTTCCTCGGCAAGACCAATGCCTTCGCCGGTGCCGTGCAATTGCGCAACGACCGATGCTGTCACGTGCAAGTCCACGACACGCTAATGCATGTGCCCCACGAAGACCGCGCGTTGGGCAATGACGTCAACGTCTACATCCGCCCGGAGAAAATCCGTCTGGTGGCGCTGGGCAGCGGGCGGTTTTCCGGGCGCGTCAGGCTGCGGGTGTTCCTCGGCAATCTGTGGCTGATGGCGGTGGAAAGTCGCCTGGGCCTGGTGCACATGACCCTGCCAAACCTCGGCACGCCGCCGCCGGAGGAGGGCAGTGAGGTCGGGCTGGACTGGTCGGATGACGACCTGCGCCTGCTGGACCGGGAGGTCACCCATGGCCAGGTATGATGCCGAACGGGTGGGCGTGGCGCCGTGGCTGCTGAGCGGGCCGGCATTGCTGGTGTTCATCGCGCTGTTGCTGGCGCCCTTGCTGCTGACCGCCGTGTTGTCGTTGAACCTGTTCAGCGACACCGACGGCGTGGTGCCGAGCTACAGCCTTGGCAATTACCTGGAAGTGTTCAAGGACGATTACTTCCACGAGATCTTCCTGCGCACCGGCGGCATGGCCCTGGCAGTCACGGTGTTGTGCGTGCTGTTGGGCATTCCGGAAACCATCATCATTGCGCGCATGGCGCCGCGCTGGCGTTCGCTGTTCCTGCTGGTGGTGTTGGGGCCGCTGCTGATCTCCGTGGTGGTGCGGACCCTGGGCTGGGCAATCCTGCTGGGCAACAACGGCCTGATCAATGATGCCCTGCAAGCGCTGGGAATCACTGACCAACCGGTGAAAATGCTGTTTACCCAGGTCGGCGTGGTCATCGCCCTGACCCACGTGCTGGTGCCGTTCATGGTCATTGCGGTCTGGGCCACCCTGCAACGGCTGGACCTTCAAGTGGAGTGGGCGGGTCTGTCCCTCGGCGCGTCGCGGCTGACGGTGTTCCGCCGGATCATCCTGCCGCAGATCATGCCCGGCGTGCTGTCCGGCTCGATCATCGTCTTCGCCCTGGCCGCCTCGGCCTTCGCGACCCCGGCGATCATCGGCGGCCGACGCCTGAAAGTGGTGGCCACGGCGGCATACGACGAGTTCCTCGGCACCCTCAACTGGCCCCTCGGTGCGGCCATCGCGATGCTTCTGCTGCTGGCGAATCTGATCATCATTCTGGGTTGCAGCAAACTGGCCGAGCGCCGGTTCAAGCAAGTCTTCGAGTAGCCGACCATGCACAAGAACGGATTTTTCTCGCTGCTGTTCCATGCCCTGTTCGTCACGTTCATCGTCGCGCCGCTGGTGGTGGTGATGGCCATGGCGTTCACCAGCAAGGGCTACCTGTCGCTGCCCACCGAGGGCCTGTCGCTGCGCTGGTTCCGGGCGCTGGCGGACAACCAGGACATGCTCGACGCCTTCGCGCTGTCGATCAAACTCGGCCTGGCGTCGGCGACCATTGCCGCGCTGCTGGCGATTCCTGCGGCACTGGCCATCAGCCGTTATGACTTTCCCGGCCGGGGCGCGGTAACCGGGTTTCTGCTGTCGCCGCTGATGATTCCCTCGGTGGTGCTCGGCATCGCGTTCCTGCGCTTCTTTTCCCTGGCGCAGATCGGCGGCTCGTTCTGGGCGCTGACCCTGACCCACGTGATTGTCGTGCTGCCCTATGCGCTGCGCCTGACGCTGGCCTCGACCATCGGCCTTGAGCGGGACATCGAGCACGCCGCGCTGTCCCTCGGTGCCAGTCGCTGGACGGCGTTCTACCGGGTGGTGCTGCCGCGGATTCGCACCGGTGTGGTCGGCGGCTGGATGCTCGCGTTCATCCAGAGCTTCGACGAACTGACCATGACCGTGTTCGTCGCCACCCCCGGTACTACGACGCTGCCGGTGGCGATGTACAACCAGATTTCCCAGACCATCGACCCGTTGATCACGGCGGTGTCGACGGTGCTGATCGTCGGCACCTTGCTGCTGATGCTGATATTGGACCGAATGGTCGGATTGGACCGGGTCTTGATTGGAGAAGGCAAATGAGCCAGGGCACACAGAGCGTCATTCACTCGGACGTGATCGTCATCGGCGGCGGGCTGGTGGGGACGGCAGTCGCTTACGGCCTGGCCCGCAGCGGCGCCGACACCGTGGTGCTGGACCAGGGTGACGATGCGTTTCGCGCCTCGCGGGGCAATTTCGGTTTGGTCTGGGTTCAGGGCAAGGGCCACGATTTGCCGGACTATTCGCGCTGGACGCGTTCTTCGGCGAGCCGCTGGCCGGACTTCGCCCGGGCGCTGATGGCCGACAGCGGGGTGGACGTGCAGCTGCGGCAGCCCGGCGGCTTCCACATGTGCTTCAGCGATGAGGAGCTGATCGAGCGGCAATCGCGTCTGCAAACCCTGCAGGACGCCCTCGGCGACTACCCCTTTCAGATGCTCGACGCCGCCGACCTCAAGGCGCGCTTGCCCTTGATCGGCCCGTCCGTGGTGGGCGCCAGTTACACGCCCCAGGACGGTCACGTCAATCCGCTGAAACTGCTACGCGCGCTGCACACCTCGGCCCAGGCCAAAGGCGCGCGGTTTTACGGCGGCATTCAGGTGGATCGCATCGACGGTGCAACCGGTGAGTTTTGCGTCACTGCCGGCACTCAACGCTTCATCGCGCCTCGGGTGGTGCTGGCGGCCGGGCTGGGCAATCCGGGGCTGGCCCGCCAAGTGGGCCTGCATGCGCCAGTGGCGCCGAACCGCGGCCAGGTGCTGGTCAGCGAGCGGGTGCGGCCGTTTCTCGATCACCCGACGGTCCATGTCCGGCAGACCGACGAAGGCACTGTGCAGTTGGGCGATTCAATGGAGGAGGTGGGCTTCGACGACAGCACCTCCACCCAGGTGCTCGAAGCCATCGCCCGGCGAGGTGTGGCGACCTTTCCGCTGCTGCGGGAAGTGCGGCTGATCCGTGCCTGGGCGGCATTGCGCGTCCTGAGCCCCGATGGCTTTCCCATTTATCAGCAATCGGCCAGTCACCCGGGCGCCTTCGTGGTGACGTGCCACAGTGGCGTGACCCTGGCGGCCGCCCATGCCCTGCGCATCGCGCCGTGGGTGATGGGCGGCACGATGCCCGACGAGCTCGGCGCATTCGCCGGCGAGCGTTTCCTGACTGACAAGGTGTTTTCCCATGCGCACTGATCCGCTGTTTCAACCGGTCATGAGTGAAGTCAGGTCGACGCGGACTGTCAGCCTCAGCTTCAACGATCAAACCCTCGAGGTGCCAGCGGGCATCAGCGTGGCAGCGGCACTGCTGATGTCCGGCATCAACCGTTTTCGCGCGACGCCGGTGAGCGAATCGCCTCGGGCGCCGTATTGCATGATGGGCGTGTGCTTCGAGTGCCTGGTGGACATCGACGGCGTGCCCAACCGCCAGAGCTGCCTGGTCGAAGCGGCGGACGGCATGCGCATCCGCTCCCAGGAAGGCGCGCGGGACCTGATTTTCCAACCGGGCGATGTGCAGAACGCCAATGTGCAAACCGCCAGTGTGCAGACCGTCGAGGTGCAGTCATGAATGATCTTTTTGGCGGTGTCGTCGACGCGGTGGACGTGGTCGTCGTGGGCGCAGGTGCCGCCGGCATGGCAGGCGCGGTGGCACTGGCCGGGCTCGGTTTGCAGGTGGTGTTGCTCGACGAGCAGGGCAGTCCGGGCGGTCAGATTTATCGCGGCATCACCCTCGCGCCGCTGTCGCGAAGGGATATCCTCGGCGCGGATTACGCCCATGGCAACGTGTTGGCCCAGGCCCTGGCGTCGTCATCGGTGCGTTATGAAAAAGGCGCGGCGGTCTGGCAAGTGAGCCGGGATCATCAGGTCAGCTACCTGCGCGACGGACGCTTGCACACGCTGCAGGCCAAGGCCGTGTTGCTCGCCACTGGTGCCATGGAGCGGCCGTTTCCCATTCCGGGCTGGACATTGCCCGGTGTCATGAGCGCGGGCGCCGCGCAGATTCTGCTGAAGAGTGCCGGTCTCGCGCCGACCGAGCCGGTAGTGCTGGCCGGCTGTGGCCCGCTGCTGTACCTGCTGGGCTGGCAATACCTGCGCGCGGGCGTGCCGATCAAGGCCTTGGTCGACACCACTCGGCCGGAAGATTACTGGCGGGCGCGGCGTCATCTGTTCGCGGCGCTGCGCGCCTGGCCGTACCTGCGCAAGGGCCTGGAGTTGATGCGCAGCCTGCGCAGCGCACGCATCCCGCACCATACGGGCGCCGAGCAACTGGCGATCGAGGGTGACGACGCCGCCACCGCATTGACCTTCACCGTGGCCGGGAAGGCTCAGCGGATCGACGCGCGCTGCGTGCTGTTGCATCAGGGCGTAGTCCCGAACATTCAATTCAGTCAGTCGTTGCGCGCACGCCATCACTGGGACGTCGATCAGTTGTGCTTCAGCCCGGTGGTCGACCCCTGGGGTGAATTGGACGTGCCGGGGATGTTTGTCGCCGGTGACGGTGCCGGCATCGGCGGTGCCCAGGCCGCGGCCCTGCAGGGTGAGTTGGCGGCGCTGGGCATTGCGCAACGGCTGGGCAGGTTCGATACAGGTCAGCGTGATGAACGGGCAGGGCCGCTGCGTGAAAAGCTCGCGTTAAACCTGCGCATTCGGCCGTTTCTCGATGCGCTCTATCAGCCGAAGGAAGCGAACCGCATCCCCGCCGATGAGGTCATCGTCTGCCGCTGCGAGGAAGTCACGGCGGGGGACCTGCGCAAATTCGTCGCCCTGGGCTGCGCCGGCCCCAATCAGGCCAAATCCTTCGGCCGCTGTGGCATGGGGCCTTGTCAGGGCCGGATGTGCGGGCTGACCGTCACTGAGGTGATCGCCAAAGCGCGCGGTGTGTCGGCGGCGGAAGTCGGCTACTACCGTATTCGCCCGCCGATCAAGCCCATCACGTTGGGAGAGCTGGCCGGTGAGTGAGGCGCGGGCAAGGCACAGCGACGTGCTGGTGATAGGCGGCGGCATTCACGGTCTGAGCACTGCGTTGCACCTGGCTCAGCGCGGCGTCGAGGTCACAGTGCTGGAGGCTGATTACTGCGGCCGCCATGCGTCCGGGGTCAACGCCGGCGGGGTGCGCACCCTCGGCCGTCACGACGCGGAAATCCCCCTGGCGCTGTCGTCCCGCGCCCTTTGGCACGACCTCAAGCAGACGCTGGGTGATGACGGCGGCTTCGTACCCAGCGGCCAGCTCAAACTCGCAGAAACCGCCGCCGAACTCGACGAATGCCGACGGCGGGTCGAACACTTGCAGCGCCTGGGTTTCACCCATGAAGTGCTGATCGACGCTCAACAGGTGTTCGAGATCATTCCTACGGTTGCCCGGCATGTGATGGGCGGCATCTGGGTCAAGGATGACGGCTACGCCATTCCCTACAGAACGGTGACGAGCTTTCGGCTGGCGGCGGAAAAGCTCGGGGTGAAGGTGCTTGAAATGACACCGGCCCAACGCATCGAGCAAGGCGGCAGTGAGTGGCAGGTCAGCACGCCCGCCGGGGTGTACAGCGCGGGGCATCTGGTGATCACCGCCGGCGCCTGGGCGCGGGAGCTGGCCGAACAAGTCGGCGAGACGGTGCCGGCCCATCCCGAAGGCCTGATGCTGATGGTCACCCACCGCGTCGCGCCGTTTTGCGCGCCGGTGCTGGGGGCAACCGGTCGCTCGCTGTCATTCAAGCAGTTCGCCAATGGCACGGTGGTGATCGGCGGCAAACTGATTGGCAGCGTGGATTTCCCGGCGCGCCACGGCGAAGTGGATCTGGCGCGGCTCGGCATCAGCGCAAGGACCGTCACCGACCTGTTTCCCCATCTCAAGCACCTGGGCGTCAATCGCGTCTGGGCCGGCGTCGAAGCGTTTACCGCGGATGATTTGCCGGTGATCGGCGCGAGCCGCAAGGCCAGTAATCTCAGTTTTTCCTTCGGCTTCTGCGGCAGTGGTTTTCAGATGGGCCCCGGCACCGGCAAGCGCCTGGCGCAGCAGATTCTCGGCGAGCATTCGGACATTTCGCTGGAGGCGTTCGACATCGGCCGGTTTGATGACGCCCGTTGTAAAACGCCACAGTTCGATATTCGAGCGGCGCCTCTTTAATCGTTCGATAAACCCTTAACACCCTCCCTCCCATCAGGAGTTCACATGCTGGAAATCAATCGCATCGAAACCAACCAACGCATGAGCCGTGTCGTGCAGTGCAACGGCTTTACCTTCCTCGGCGGCCAGACCGCAATGGATCGCACC
Source organism: Pseudomonas sp. PS02290 (assembly GCF_029960075.1). NCBI lineage: Bacteria > Pseudomonadati > Pseudomonadota > Gammaproteobacteria > Pseudomonadales > Pseudomonadaceae > Pseudomonas > Pseudomonas sp. PS02290. Next base: position 59,327 of record NZ_JASCOY010000010.1, on the reverse strand, counting down.
CTCGACATCAAAGGGCAGACCGCGCAAGTGCTGGAGAAGATCGACAACTACCTGGCCAAGGCCGGCCTCGATAAAACACGGATTCTCACCGCGCAGGTCTGGCTGTCGGACATCGCGGCGAATTTCGCCGGCATGAATGAAGTGTGGGACGCCTGGGCGCCGGAGGGGCACGCACCCGCGCGGGCTACCGTGGAATCACGCCTGGCAGCGCCGGATTTGCTGGTGGAAATCACAGTGGTGGCGGCGGGCTGAGTCAGCCGGCTATGTAAATGCACTGCGCCGGGCCGGGTCTATCCCTGACCCGGCGTTGTCGCTCAAGGGCGGACAGACGCTTCGGCGGAGTTGGTCACCAGGTGATTCTGGGTCGCTCGGCGCTGCTGGGTAATCAGCACCTGGGGCACCGATGAACAGCGGTATTTGATGCCCTTTCTGGTCGGCATCACGGCAACGCTCTCCAGGCATTCTGCGCGGGTCGAATACGCCGTCGGCTGGCTCTCATCCAGACATCCTTCCCCACCGGAACACATAGTCATTACAACCACAAAAATGCTCTTCATTGCTCTCATTCCTTTTTGGCAAATCACGGCGCGGGACAGCGGGTGTGCGGCGATTTTGAGGGGAGGTGATGGCTTGTGGCAATGCGGCGGAGATGCATTTCGTCGGGAATATGACGCTTTCGGGATTTGCTTGAGTTTAGGTGCGGTTTTGCAGTCGGTAATTTGACGCCATCCTTTTTAAAGGGGTTTGCTTTACTCAAGTCTGGCGTCAATTCAATGCGCTGGCGTGGGTCACCAGAACCGTTTTAGAGACCGGAATCTGGCCCGGACTCAATAACGCGCAACCAGTCCCAGCGAGCCTGATAGTCCTGCGCCTTTTTGCGGAACTGCGCCGGTTGCGGGAAGTTCGGGTTCATACGCAAAACCCCCGGTTCGAGCTCATCCAGGCCATGGGGCGCGTAGAGCTCGCCCGTGTCGATGTGCAATCCGACGCAGGTCGAGCAGATGAGGAAGCGGTCAATGCCTTCTTTCGCGGACTGGAGCGGCGGGTAGTCAGTGCCAAACCGGTCTGCGAACCATAGGTGCACGCGCGCCTGATTGCGCAGCTCCACTTTGACGTCCAAGTCCTCAAAGAGCGCCTGCGCCGCGACAATGACGCGGTTCTCTGCCTCCCATGAGAGGTCCTCATCGAAATAGAACACGTCGTAATCATTCACGCCCCATTCGGCGGGACGGTCGGATAGCCGATTCCAGACCGCCTGAAACAGGCAGCCTGCGGTGAGCAGGGTCTGGTTGAGCCCCAGGGATGGCAGCCGCTCGACCAGTTGGGCGTTGATCGGGTTGGAGAGGGCGAGATCGATGAGGCCGGAGGCAGTCAGTGTCATGTGGAGTTCCTGGGTGGGGCAGCTTTGGCAGCGAGTTCAACTCAACATGTTGTATTCAAAAGGTCTGATTTATTTGATCTTGAACACCACTGGCGCCGCTGGCATGCCTTATATGACTAAATGCGCCTGATTTGAACAGCACATCTTATAGGGAGTAGCAGATGCTCATCGTCTTCAGTGGTCTGCCCGGCACCGGCAAGACGACCATCGCCAAGGGTCTGGCCGCGACGCTGGGTGCCGTTTATGTGCGCATCGATGCGATTGAACAAGCCCTTCGTGATTCGGCGGATTTCGCGCGGGATGTGGGTCGCACGGGTTATCAGATCGCCTACGAGGTGGCGGCCAGCAACCTTGGTTTGGGCGGCACGGTGGTTGTCGACTGCGTAAATCCCGTGATGGAGAGCCGGAGAGCGTGGCGCGATATATCTGCTCGCTTCGGTGCTCCCTTGGTGAATCTTCAGGTCATCTGTTCCGACATGACGGAGCATCGGCGCAGGGTGGAGACCCGGCAGGTCGATATCCTGGGGCTGACGCCTCCTGCCTGGCAATCCGTTATGAACCATGACTATGAGCCTTGGGATACAGATCCCTTCACCGTAGACACCGCACTTGATTCCCCGGCAGAGGCGTTGGCAGCGATTGTCGAGCACATTTCAGTATATGAATCCAAAGGCACCTGAATTGAAAAAAGGGGCCTCAACCAAACCGCTCAACCATGAACTCGATAAAGCTGCGGCCTTGGTCTAGGCCTGGCGGTCAGGCAGATGCAGCAGGTTCAACGGATGAGGTGATCAATTACCGTGAAGTCGCCGAGCCGGTCACGCGACAGTCATAAACCAGACGGAAGGCAGGGGGGGGTGACTCAAGTTGTGACGCGCTGGGCAGATAACCGTGATGTCAGTTACATACGCAACATTGTTCAAGGATCGAACCCATGACCCAGCGTCAATCCAGCCCCATTTCCGTTCTCCGCTCTCGGCGCTTTCTCGGGTTCACCCTCGTTCCGGTCGTGCCCGCCGTCGCCTGGATACTGTTCCAGTCAACCTCTCTCCCTAACCTCATCGCGTGCGCGGCGCTGGTTCTCGTCGGCCTCGGCGCAGGCGCCTGGAGTGCTGCTTCCCAGCGTGACGTGGTGCTGCGAGCCACTGCCCGAGCACAAGCGGATCAGTCAGAGGCAGACGCGGCGAGCAACGGCATGACCTCGCGGGTACAACTCGATGAGGTATTGCTGGGCGCCATGCCGATCTGGGCCCGGCAAGTGGAAAGCTCTCGGTATCAGACCGAAGAAGCGATTGTGAATCTGACCAATCGCTTCATCGGAATCGCAGCGCGGTTGCAGGAAACGGTTCAGGCTTCCCAGCGCGCTGCCGGCGAACTCGATGGGCAAACCGCGGACGGGGCGCTTGAAGTGCTGTCCCTCAGCGAAAGCGATTTGAGCCAGGTGATCAACTCGCTCAAGGCCGCTCAAACCAGCCGTGACCAGACCCTGGCCCAGGTGCGCGGCCTCACCGCGTATACCGGCGAACTGCGCACCATGGCCGCCGACGTGGCGGCGATTGCCGCGCAGACCAACCTGCTGGCACTCAACGCGGCCATTGAAGCGGCCCGTGCGGGTGAAGCCGGTCGCGGCTTTGCCGTGGTGGCCGACGCGGTGCGCAGCCTGTCGAGCAAATCCAGCGAGACCGGCCAGCAGATGTCGGCCAAGGTCGACATCATCAATAACGGCATCACCCAATTGGTGCACGCCGCCTCCAGCAGCGCCGATCAGGACAGTCAATCGGTGGCCGCGTCAGAGAACAGTATTCAAGTCGTGCTCGAGCGTTTTCATAACATCACCGGCCGCCTGGCCGAATCCGCTGACCTGCTCAAGCAGGAAAGCCGGGGCATTGGTGACGAGATGACCGAGGTGCTGGTCGACCTGCAATTCCAGGACCGTGTGAGCCAGATCCTCAGCCACGTGCGCGACAACATGGACGACTTGCATGGTCATTTGCGGCAGGCGAACGAGGCCCCGGATCAGGCGACGTCCATTGATGCCCGCCAGTGGCTGGCGCGCATGGACGCCACTTACGCCACTGACGAGCAGCGGCGCACCCATCGTGGAGAGACGCCCGTGCAGCAGAACTCTCAAGACATCACCTTCTTTTAGGAGCCCCTCATGGCGAAGAATGTATTAGTGGTCGACGACTCCAGCAGCGTGCGGCAAGTGGTAGGCATTGCCTTGAAAAGCGCCGGTTACGACGTGATCGAAGCGTGCGACGGCAAGGATGCGCTGGGCAAGCTCACCGGGCAGAAAGTGCACCTGATCATCAGCGACGTGAACATGCCCAACATGGACGGCATCACCTTCGTCAAGGAGGTCAAGAAGCTGGCCAGCTACAAGTTCACCCCGATCATCATGCTGACCACCGAATCCCAGGAGTCGAAGAAGGCCGAGGGCCAGGCGGCGGGTGCCAAGGCGTGGGTGGTCAAGCCGTTCCAGCCCGCGCAGATGCTGGCAGCGGTGTCGAAACTGATCCTGCCCTGAATCCTTGCGCGAGGGAGGCTGCGATGCCGATCACCATCGAAACACTCGACGACAGCACCTGCGTCAGTATTGACGGAGAGCTGACGATCTACTCCGTCGCCGAGCTGGCGGGCGCGCTATTGCCGCGGATGGGTGGGGCGCCACGCCTGAAGCTCGACCTCTCGCAGGTCACAGAAATGGATGGAGCGGGGCTGCAGTTGCTCGCGGTCATCCAGCGTGAAGCCGACAGCACTGGCACGGCGTTAAGCGTCACCGGCCAGAGCGTGGCGGTCACGCAGGCCCTTGAGCTGTGCCGCAAAGCGGCCTCATAGCCAGGGCCCGCCACGCCAGTCCCAGCCACGTTCATTGCACGTTCATTGATAGACAAGGAAGGTCCAGGTGAGCATCAATCTCGACCAGGCATTGCAGACATTCATTGTCGAGGCGCACGAACTGCTGCAGGTGATGGAGCAATCCCTGCTGCAGTTGGAAACCGAGCCCGCTGACCAGGATGCCATCGGCGCGATTTTTCGTGCCGCGCACACCATCAAGGGGTCGGCGGGCCTGTTTGGGCTGAACCCCGTCGTCAGCTTCACGCACATCGTCGAGGACGTACTCGACCGTCTGCGCGACGGCAGTGTGGCAGTCGACACCGGGCTGATCGCGGTGCTGCTCAAGTGCGGCGATCATATGCTGGAGTTGATCAATGTCGTCGCCAGCCGGGGCGAAACGCTCCAGCCTGCGGCCCTGGAGCGTGAAGCGGCATTGCGCGAGGCGTTGAGCACCTATCAGGCCCCGCACAGTACCGGCGACACCGGCGTCCAAAACACCGAAACCGGCTCTGCCGACACGTCAGCCGAGGTGCTCTGGCATATCTCCCTGCGCTTCGGTGTGGACGTGTTTCGCAATGGCATGGACCCGCTGTCGTTCCTGCGCTACCTGGAAACCTTGGGGCAGATCACGCAGGTCACGACCCTCACCGACACTATTCCGGCACTGGACAGCTGGGACCCGGAAAGCTGCTATTTGGGTTTCGAGATCGACCTGCGCTCGACAGCCAGCCACGCCACCCTCAACGAAGTCTTCGACTTTGTGCGTGACGACTGTGAAGTGCGCATCGAGGCCATCGACGAAGCGTCAGACGATGCGGTGTCCACCGGCAGCGAACTGGTTGCCCAGGCGGAGCATGGCCCATTGACGGCTTCGGTGCAGCGGTTACCGGCGGCCAGTGAGACGAAAACCCGGGACGGCAACTACGTGCGCGTCAATGCGGACAAGCTTGACGAGCTGATTAACCTGGTCGGCGAACTGGTGATCGCGAGCGCCGGTGCCAGCCTGTTGGCACGTTCCTGTCAGAACGACCCGCTGCAAGAGGCGACCTCGACGGTATCGGGACTGGTGGAGGAGATTCTTGATGGCGCACTGCACCTGCGCATGATCCCCATCGGCGACACGTTCAACCGCTTCCGCCGCGTGGTGCGCGACATCAGCCAGGAGCTGGGCAAGGACATCGAGTTGACCATCAGCGGTGCAGAAACCGAACTGGACAAGACCGTTGTCGAGAAAATCGGCGACCCGTTGATGCACCTGCTGCGCAACGCCATGGACCACGGCATCGAAAGCGCCGAGGCCCGGCGCGCTGCCGGCAAGGCGGGGAAGGGCCATCTGAGCCTCAACGCCTACCACGACTCGGGCAGCATCGTCATCGAAATCGCCGACGACGGCAACGGACTCAACCGCGAACGGATCCTGGAGAAGGCTCAAGAGCGTGGTTTGGTGGCCAGCGGTGCGGTGCTCTCTGATCAGGAGATCTACAACCTGATCTTCGAACCGGGTTTCTCTACCGCCGAGGCGGTGACCAATCTGTCGGGCCGTGGCGTCGGCATGGACGTGGTCAAGCGCAATATCACCTTGCTGCGCGGCACTGTCGATCTGGACAGTCGCCCGGGGCAGGGCACCGTGGTGCGCATTCGCTTGCCGCTGACCCTGGCGATCATCAACGGTTTTCTGGTCGGCATCGATACATCCACCTACGTGATTCCGCTGGACATGGTTCAGGAATGCATCGAACTGGACGAACACCAGCGCCAGTCGAGCCGCGACCAGGGTTACCTGGATTTGCGTGGCGAGGTGTTGCCGCTGGTGGACCTGCGCGAGCACTTCAGCCACGAAGGCAGCGCCGGCCGACGCCAGAATGTGGTGGTAGTCCGCTACGCCGAGCACAAGGCCGGGCTGGTCGTTGACGACCTGCTCGGTGAGTTCCAGACCGTGATCAAACCGTTGGGCAAGTTGTTTGGCGCACTGCGCGGCATCAGCGGCTCCACCATATTGGGCAGTGGCGCGGTGGCCCTGATCCTCGACATACCGGCCTTGCTCAACCAAATCGTACAACTGGAAGCCCGCACGACTCAGGCGGCTTATTCGCCAACCGTCGTCGCCCGCTGACGTATTCGCAACACCCTGGAGGCTCCACGATGAAATGGTTTTACGATCTCAAAATATCCACCAAGTTGATCAGCTCCTTCCTGGTGGTCCTGGCACTCACCGCGGCGATGGGCGTCTTTGCCATTCATCAGCTGGGGGCCGTGAACCAGGCGGCCCAGGACATCCGGGGTAACTGGATGCCTTCCATGCGTGCAGCGGCAGGCATGCGTTTTTTTGCCGCCAACTATCGCTTGAAAGAGTACCGCTCCATAACGACCGACGTCGCTGAAGAGAAGGCTCAGGCTGAGCGGGAAGCCGCCGAGTCCCGCCAGCAGTTCGAAACCCGCGTGGGCACCTATGAGCAGTTGCTGTCGAACGACGAAGATCGTCAGCTTCTGGCCGCTGCGAAAAGCGCATGGGCCGCCTACCTGGCAACCAGCAATCAGGTGCTTGAACTGTCCCGGCAGAACCAGGAAGACCGGGCACGCGTCTTGCTGAGGGGCGAGTCCAAAACGCGCTTTGATGACGTGACCAACCGCCTGCAAAAAATGGTCGAGCTCAATGACGGCGGCGCAACGGCTGCCGGTGACAAGGGCTCGGCGCTGTATGAAAGCGCGCGCCTTGCGATCATCGTGGCGCTGGTGGCGGCGTTATTGATCGGCTTGGGCCTGGCCGTGTTTATCGCGCGGATCATTTCGCGTCCGCTGAGACAAGCCGCCATCGCCGCCGAGCAGCTGGCCGAAGGCAATCTCAGTGCACCTATCGCACCGGGGACGAAGGATGAAACCGGCATGGTGCTCAACGCCATGCGCAACATGGTCGGCAAGCTGGGCCACATCATCGGCGAGGTGCGTAACGCCGCCGACAACCTGGCCAGCGCCTCCGAGCAGGTCAGTGCCACCGCGCAATCGATGAGCCAGGCCACTAGTGAACAGGCCGCCAGCGTCGAGGAAACCAGTGCCTCGATCGAGCAGATGAGCGCCAGCATCAACCAGAACACCGAAAATGCCAAAGTGACCGATGGCATGGCCAGCAAAGCCGCCAAGGAAGCCACCGAGGGCGGCGATTCGGTGCAGCAGACCGTGGTGGCGATGAAAAAAATCGCCCAGCGCATCAGCATCATCGATGACATCGCCTACCAGACCAACCTGCTGGCCCTCAACGCCGCCATCGAGGCCGCTCGGGCCGGCGAGCACGGCAAGGGTTTCGCGGTAGTCGCGGCCGAAGTGCGCAAACTGGCCGAACGCAGTCAGGTGGCTGCCCAGGAAATCGGCGAGCTGTCTTCCAGCAGTGTGGACATGGCCGAGAAGGCCGGCAAGTTGCTCGGTGAGATGGTGCCGTCCATCAACAAGACCAGCGACCTGGTGCAGGAAATCAGCGCGGCCTCCGAAGAGCAGGCCGCCGGTGTCGCGCAGATCAACACGGCGATGACCCAGCTCAACCAGGTGACCCAGCAGAACGCGTCAAGCAGCGAGGAGCTGGCCGCCACCGCCGAAGAGATGAGCAGCCAGGCCGAACAGCTGCAACAGGCCATGAGTTTCTTCGTGCTGGATTCAACGCCACGGCCCGCCGCTCAAAGCAACAGCGTGGACAACTCCGGCAGCAAGCCGGGCCATCAGCCGCCTCGGGTCAAACCGCAGCCGCCGCGCAAAGCGTTCGCGTACAGCATGGCCAGTGCCCCGGACGAATCGGAATTCACCCGCTTCTGATCACACGAATCGATGCGGGCCTACACGGAGAACGACATGGGCGCAGTGACGACCACTCGGCAAACCGCAGTTGCGGTGGATGAGGACGCGCAGTACCTGACCTTCATGCTCGGCGGCGAAATGTTTGCCATCGGCATTCTGGGGATCAAGGAAATTATCGAATACGGCAGCCTGACCGTGGTGCCCATGATGCCCGCCTTCGTGCGCGGGGTGATCAACCTGCGCGGTGCGGTGGTGCCGGTGGTCGATCTGTCGGCGCGCTTCGGCCGGGCGAACTCCGCGATCACTCGGCGCTCCTGCGTCATCATCATTGAGGCGAGCACCGAGGAGGGACAGGCGCAGGACATCGGTTTGCTGGTCGACACCGTGTCTGCGGTGCAGGAGATTCCGGCCACACAGATCGAGCCGCCGCCCAGCTTCGGCGCACGGATTCGATCGGATTTCATTGACGGCATGGCCAAGGTCGATGGCAAGTTCGTGATTGTGCTGGACGTGGACAACGTGCTGTCCATCGATGAAATGTCCAGCCTTGCCGAAGCCGGTCAGGCACCGTCCCTTGATCTCGACCCGCGTTGAGGCCCGAACATGGCAGACACCGCTTCCATTGATGACCGTGAGTTCGGTCAATTCCAGAGCTGGCTGTACCGCGCGGCCGGCATCAACCTGTCGCCCGCCAAGAAAGCGCTGGTGGCAGGGCGTCTGTTCAAGCGCCTCAAGCATTACGAGCTGCAGAGTTATGGCGAGTATTTCAAGCTGATCATGAAGGACGAGCGCAAGGGCGAGCTGCAAGTTGCCCTGGATTTGCTGACCACCAACGAAACCTATTTTTTTCGCGAGCCCAAGCACTTCGACTTTTTGCGTCAGCAGGTGCTGCCCAAAGCTGCGCCGGGCAAGGTGTTTCGGGTGTGGAGCGCGGCCAGCTCCTCGGGCGAGGAGCCCTACAGCCTGGCGATGACCTTGGCGGAAGGCCTGGGTACCACGCCTTGGGAAGTGGTGGGTTCGGACATCAGTACTCAAGTGCTGGCCAAGGCGCGCAGCGGCCATTACGCCATGGGCCGTGCCGAGACGTTGCCTCAGCCGCTGCTGGTCAAGTATTGCCTGAAGGGCATCGGGCGCCAAGAGGGGACCTTCCTGATCGACAAAACCCTGCGCAGCCGCGTCAATTTTGTCCAGGTCAACCTCAACGAAGCGCTGCCGGCGCTCGGTGAATTCGAGGTGATCTTCCTGCGCAATGTGATGATTTACTTCGACCAGCCGACCAAGGCCCAGGTCGTCGCACGCATGCTGCCGCTACTCAAGCCCGGTGGCTACTTGATCATCAGTCACTCGGAAAGCCTCCACGGTGTTAATGACACCCTGAAGCTGGTGGCGCCATCGATTTACCGCAAGCCATGAAAATGCCCGTCGGCGCCGCCGAAGTGGTATTGGTCCCGGGTCAGGTCAGTTTCGCGACGCGCCCGACGCGCTTGCGCACACTGCTCGGTTCCTGCGTGGCGATCACGTTCTGGCACCCGCAACGGCTGATCGGCGGCATGTGTCACTTCATGCTGCCAGGGCGCCTGCGCCACGATCAGCCGCTGGACGGCCGATATGGCGATGAGGCGCTGGAGTTGCTGCTTCAACACGCCCTCGCCAATGGGACTCACGTCCAGGACTACCAGATCAAGCTGTTCGGCGGCGGCAGAATGTTTCCCGATCAGCCGCGCGACCCGCGCACGCAGGACGTCGCCAGTATGAATATTCGCGCGGCGCTGGCCCTGGCCGAGCGTTACCACCTGCACCTGACTGCTCAGGACATGGGCAGCACCGGTCACCGCACGATCATGTTCGACGTGTGGAACGGCAACGTCTGGGTTCGGCACCAACCAATGGGAACACTTCAACAAGATGCCTACCAAAAAAATCAGCGTACTGCTGGTCGATGACTCGGCCGTGGTGCGTCAGGTGCTGATGGCCATTCTCAGCGACACGCCGGATATCCACGTCATGGGTGCCGCGTCCGACCCGATTTTCGCCATGGACAAGCTCGCCCGGGAATGGCCCGACGTGATCGTGCTGGACGTGGAAATGCCACGGATGGACGGGATCACCTTTCTCAGGAAAATCATGAGCGAGCGGCCGACGCCGGTGGTCATCTGTTCCTCGCTGACCCAAAAAGGCGCGGAAACCTCCCTGCAGGCGTTGTCGGCAGGCGCAGTTGAAATCATCACCAAACCCACGACCGGGTTGAAAAATTTCCTGATTGAATCGGCGGCCGAGCTGGTGGCCGCGATACGCGCTGCCGCCAACTCCAACGTCAGGAACCTGGGAAAGCGCAGCGCCAGCCCGGCGCCTTTGCCAATTCCGGCCGGTAAGTTGACTGCGGATGCGATCCTGCCTGCCGCCAGTGGCCACGCCATGGCACAGACCACTGAGCGCATCGTCGCCATCGGCACCTCCACGGGCGGAACTCAGGCGCTGGAAGCGGTGCTCAAGGCGCTGCCGAGGGTGTGTCCGGGCATTGTGATCGTGCAGCACATGCCAGAGAAGTTCACCGCCTCGTTTGCCGAGCGCCTCAACAGCATCTGCGCGATCGAGGTGCGCGAAGCGCGGAACAACGATCGAATCCTCCCAGGACTGGCCTTGATCGCGCCCGGTGGCAAGCACCTGATGGTCACCCGTAGCGGCGCTTATTATCACGCCCAGGTGATTGACGGCCCGCAGGTGAATCGGCATCGACCTTCAGTGGATGTGCTGTTTCGGTCGGTGGCCAAGTTCGCCGGCAAGAACGCCACCGGTATCATCATGACCGGCATGGGCGATGACGGCGCGCGCGGTCTCAAGGAGATGCTCGACGCCGGCGCCGCCACCGTGGCCCAGGATGAAGCGAGCTGCGTGGTGTTCGGCATGCCCAAGGAGGCCATCAAGCTCAACGCTGCCCAGCGGATCATGCCGCTGGAGCATATTCATCAGGCAATCCTCAACAGTTAGCCTGACCGCTGACCTTCAGCACCTGCCCAGGGAATGACCGATCACGATCGCTCTTTCATGGGCAGACGCTTGACCGAATATGCCCGCTTTTCATCCTCGGAGTTGTAGTAGACGTTCTGTGTCGTGCTGAGGCTGTTATGGCGCAGATCGACCTGCAGATCCTTCATGTCGCGGTGCGGCGCATCGAAGGTCGCCGAGGTGTGGCGCAGCCAGTGCAATGACGCCGCGCGCAGGCGACCGACGTCTTCGTCCGGCCAGTGCTCGGCCTGCATGCGCTGCAGCGCGCGATCAAATACCTCCTGCAGCAGCACGCGGATATGCCGGTCTGACAACCCGGCGCGTCCCCGTTGAGTGGCAATCAGCGGTGTGCTTTCGCGGAAGCCGGGCAGGGGTGACAGGCCCTGGTGCAGACGCCAGCGCTTGAGGTAGTTCTCGACATAGTCGTCACGCACGCTGATCTTGCCGGCTTTATTGCCTTTGCCCACCACGTGATACCACCAGTTCCCGGCGCCGTCCTTACGCAGATCGCCCATGGTGGGCTTCCAGTTGTCGCGGCCCACCAGATCGGAAACGCGGAGGTACATGGAGAATATCGTTGCCACAATGAACAGCGTGCGCTCGTACTTGGCGTCCTCGGCCGCCAGCAACTCGGCGGTTTCCAACACAAAATCCCACTGCAGCGAGGTCAGGATGCGCGTGTCCTGGTTGTCGGTGTTGCGCTCTTTGTATTTGCTCTTTTGTTTTACCGCGCGAAACGGGTTCTGCTCGCAAAAACCTTCATCGATCGCGTGCTGGAAGAAGCTGCCACACACCGCGAAGATCTGCGCGATAGAGCCTTGGGCCAGCCGATACGTGTCCTGAAGAGCGGGCCGGTTTTCTTCCTGCGCGCGCTTGCGTTCTTCCTTGGCGACGGTTTGGCTGAAGGGCCGCCAGTCGGGGTTGAGCACGTAGGTGTCCGTCGCGGTTTTCTTGCGTGCACCGAGGCGGGTGAAGCGGGATTTGACCACTGGACCCACCCACGCCGGATCGGGCGCCAGGCAGAATTCCATAAAGTTTTCAGCCTGGGTGCGGCGCATGGCGAGGAGGGGTGTCCTGGATTTGAGCAGCGTCCACAGCAGCAGACGCTCGACGTGGGTGCGGTAGGAATTGAACGTGGATTCGTTGCCGGCGTAGGACTTGAGAAAGCTGCGCACGGCGCGGTAGCCTTCGATCGCCTGGGTTTCGGCGGGGAATTGCTCCAGATAATCCCGGATCGCCGGAAGCTCTTCCTTTAAGGAACTGAAGTTCAGCTCACCGAACTTCGCGTAGGTTTCGAACAGCGGATGGGGTGACGAAGGCGCGGGCATGGAATTCGCTGGCTGTGAATGCGGAAGGTGCCGGCATGATCGTGCAGGTGACGTGCATATGCAATATCCGGGTCTGACAGTTATCGGATATTGCATTTGTGGGTTGGGGTGTGTTAGTCGGGGTGCCTGCATGGCTCTGGCTTTTGTGGCCTGATTTGGGCATCTCAGGTCATTGGGCTGGTTGTTTCTGTACCGGGGTGCGGTTTTGCGAGGTTTTGGCGAGTTTTGACAAGTTCTGGCGCGTGAATGCGACGGTTTTGCTGACTGTACGGGCGTTGTCAGTCTCGCGTGTATGGGCTGCAGGGCCTGTATTACGGGGCTTTCAGGGAATACTCGGCCGTAATCGAGCTTGGATGTTCGGCTTAAGACTGCCTGAGGTTAAGTGGTTTGGTTGGCTTTCTAAGTGGGCTGTCCTGGTTTTTGGCTGGGGACGGCTGGGCCTGTTGTGACTGGGTATCGCGGGTTCGCTCTTTAAATCCGGGTGATCAGGCACGTGATGTTGGACCGCGTCGTGATAGGTCCTAGGGACTGAGCCTGTGATGTGGTCCGCGGCGCGAGTCATCTGCGCCGGTTAGACATCGGCGCTCAATTGATGCGAGCACCGGCGGTCATTCGGGTGCCAGGCGGTTGCAATGCTTAACAGGTGCCAGTGTGAAGTCAAACTAAGACCTTGCAGGGTGGGCAGTTGCAGCGAACAGTAATCGTGATGGATACGGCCGGGAACCTGGCAATCGATGAAACGCCGAAGTCGAGGGTAAGCGTTGACGTCGCTAGTCAGGCCGCATGCAGAAAGACCAGGGACAGTGGATTCAAGAGGCGGCACATTCGTTTCTCCGTCACACCGCCCCAGCACAGTAATATCCAGTTACGCATAATTTCTGTGACGTTATGGTACTTGCGGCCGCCGGCCAGAATCAGCCGCGGGGAAAATCGCTCCGCGCCCCGCGGATGATTTAGCCATAACGTCCATTATGCGAGGCCCTACCAGCCCTGCAGCGCGCTTTTCCCACCAAACCCTCCCTCGATCCTTCTCAGGTCAAGGGCCGCGTCCCCGGCTTGTCGTGACACGCTCTACCGTCGCGTCAAACGGAGACCCGGAGCGCAGCGACCCCTTTACCAGCCCCAATCCCCTTTAACCTCCGCAAGGGTGCCTGGATGTGCTTCACCGTCCAGGCTCCCGCCGCTCAAGCAAAGGGCTTGCCCCCGGAGGGGCCCTTGATCTATTGGGTCGTGAGGATGTAGCAGGCTCCAGCTGTCTTTCGACCTTGAGCCTGTTTCAGTGCCAAGATCCGCACCATTGCCTGTTGGCACAGGGCTTCTGTGGGCTTCTCAGCGACGATCTGAGGCTTGCCCTCGATCATCATGACGAAAATCCATTTTGCGAACATTGCGCTTCCTGCGGTTTTGGAGCTGATTGGGTGGGGGTGCCTGTAACACCCCCACTTTGGTATGGAATCGCATACTTTTTATGCCACGTGCTGCCTCGATGCCTCTTCCTCGATGCTCGCCAAAAGACCCCCTACCATGCTCCTTGCGAGCGGTTTTAGGTCGTCCGGTAGATCGTTGAAGCGCCTGAACAAAGCCCTCATTTCTGGTGATACGTCCCTGTCTTGCTTCTCCAACAGTATTTCGTCGGTCGAGCATCCGAAAAGCCTTGCCATGATCACCACTTTGTCACCGGGTGGTGCGTTCTTGTCTTTCTCCCACCCTGCGACTGTGTTTTCTCCGCTCTCAATCGCTTCCGCCAGCGTTTTCTGGGACATTCCCACCGCTTCTCGTTTTTGCCTGATGTTTTCGCCGATGCTCATTGGTAGCTCTGCCGCATTGTGGTGATTCATTGACCCTAACTCCTGTATGCCTATACATGCCCGACATATGGTGGCATGTCCCACCAAATAACGCTTGTCACGGCTCCGCGAGATATCGTAGCATCCTCCACATTATTTGGGGGCTTGACAGGATTTCCAATGTTCTACGATTGGACCAAGGCATTTCAGGACTACGACTACGATCTCCCCCGGGTTGGGGAGGTCATCACGCGTCGTTTTGATGCCGGCACCGATGAGCTCTTGTCCACCAGCGTTCCCGCTTTTTTTGCTGAAGGCAGCTATTCGACCAGCTTCCGAATCCACGTTTGTGGTCGCCGCATCACAGTCGATGGCAATCCTTCCAGACTTAACCGTCTCGATAACGTTTTTGGTCTCAAATCTCTTGACGACTGCATGCGTGTAATTAACTCGCTGCTCGCTGAGTATGGTCTGCCACCTATGACCAAGTGCAAGACCATTAAACGTCTCGATGACGGAACTGCTGTTGCTGACGGAGCTGTATTTCAGCGCCTTGACCTCACATCCAATTTTTATGTAGGGCAGGGTAACGAACGAGCTTACCTTCGCGGCATATCTTCTCAGCGTTATCGCAACTCAATTGGTTATCTCTATCCAGACGGCAATACCACTGTTTGGACCCCCAAGGGTGGCGAAAAGGCCGGTCGCCTCGTTTACCCCGGTAATTACGCCAAAGCTGCTGAGCTTGATGCTCATTTGCTTCCCCGCGTTAAACGTACCTTCGGTGAAGACTCCGAAGAATTAGGTTATGTAACGGCACTTCGAGACTGGTGCCGTTCTGTTGGAATGGTCCGGTCAGAAATTAAGTGCCGGTCTGAATTCTTGAAGCGCGAACGCCTCCAGTTTTGGGGCTTGTTTGATGAATCTAAATTAGTGGAAATCCACAGGGGTTTTCTTATGCTCGGTGAAAAGTGCGAGATTAACAACTTCGACCTCCTCACAGTCGCTGATGAGCTTTTGGCGAAAAACATCGTTGACACCCGTAAAGCTGCAATGACCACAGCAGGTTATGCGCATCTTTGGCAGTCTGGACAGTCGTTCAATTTTGAGACTTCAGCCGTTAAGACCCATCGCGCCCGTCTTCGTCAGATTGGTATTGACATCAAGCTTCCTTATGACGGAACTCGTCACGGTGTTGTTTTTATCCGTAACGTTCGCGAGATCGAGCGCAAGTTTGAAAGCTCTGTTCCGGCTTTCTATCGTCATGCGGTAGTTCCCCGTCACCTTCAATTGGTGGCGGCATGAAAAAGGTTCTTCAGCCTGGTCGTGGATTGTCTGCTGTCCAGCGCCGTCAGCTCGAACTAATGGCGATTGTCCGTGCTAATACCGTTTCTCCACTTCGTGCTGAGGTGGACGAAACTTTGCGCCATATGGCCGAGCTTAAAGAGCAGGGTGTAAAGCATGAGCCGCTCAATAAGCTTATCGAAAGCAAGACTGGCACTATTTCAGTAGCTGAATGGATGGGTTTCTAATGTCTCTCTTCGACGTTCTTCTTTTCGTCCCCGTCTTTGCGATCACATTTGCTGGCTTGGTTTTCTTTCAATGAATAAATCCGACTATCAACTGCTGCGCTGGGCTGTGGAGATGCACATTGCTGAGTCCCTTGCTGAATCTAATCTTCTTCACAGCGCTGCTCATGATCTCACTAATCTCGTTATGTGCGAATTTGTACGAGCTATGGCAGCTGCACAAGTTAAGCAAGCTGCCACCAGAAGAACTTTTGTCACGTTTCGACGAGACAAACAATGTATTCCGCCCAGTTGGGCATTTCGTAAACCGGGCACAGACTCCCGACTCCCTCGACATTAAGGAGCATTAAACATGATTCTTCTCCAAGGTTTCGTTCAGGCCGTCATTACTAAGAACGAAGATGTTCAAGGCAAGAACCCGTATGCCGTAGTAGCTATTGACGACCTGTCTACCGACCGCGACGGTATCAGCCACACAACAACCCGCAAAATTATGGTCGCTGGTAACGACTATAAGAAAGGTCTTCACAACGCCTATCGGTCTCTTATCGGCAGCGAGGTTTATGCGCCGGTTCGTATCGAATGTGAACTGTTCAACGGCAAGCCACAAGAACGTTATACCCTGCAGGGTCCAGCCCTGAAGCTTACTTCCCCTGTTGCCACACCGCTTAAGGCAGCAGGAGCGTAATAAGTGTCCACTCAACCCGTTTTGGTGTGCAGCCAGTTTTCCCAAACTGCTGACGGAGTGACGAATTGCACCTCTCAAGCTTGGGTGGACACTTATGTTTTAACGCCTGATGAACAAGCTCAGTTGGAACTTGTAATTCACGGTGGTTTTGATTCGTCAACGTTCTTGCAGTTCTTTGGAGCCACTTTAACGTTGTTCGCAATCGGTTTCGCAGCAGGCATTATCATTTCTCAACTTCGCAAAGCAAAAAGAGGCTAGACCCATGAAACAAGCAATCCGCAAGTTCGCAGTTGTTCCTTCTTTCCGCAAAACCGTAGTAGTTTTCGGTGCCGCCGGTGCTGCCCTGGCATCGCAAGTGTCGTCTGCCGCTGATGACGTTGCCTCGGCTGCCACTGCTGCCATTTCCGCCGCTCAGTCCTCTGGGCTCAGCGTTGGAGGGGCTGTCGTTGCTACCGTTGCCGCGCTGGTCGTCGTTAGCATCGTTCTGGCAATGATCAAGAAAGTTTGATCTGTCGTGATCTGGTCCGCGCTGGCTGGGATTCTCATGGCCAGCGCACTGGTTACTGGTATCCGGTGCGCTGAATATCTCTAACTTCAGCCCCCGGAAACGGGGGTTTTTTTTGCGCCAAATATTCGTTTTACTCTTTCTCTTCATTCTCTCCGGCGCCGCTAGTGCAGAGGACTACTACTGGTCTTCCACTGACGGTACTGGTCACGCTAGTAGTGCTATCGCTGCTTGTAAGCCAACTATGACCAGCACTTATTGGGACGGTCCAGCTCCTGTAACTAGTCTCCAGTGGCAAAGCCCCGGTGAGGCTCGTTGTGTCTACTCCGCGCCATATGGTGCCCAATGGGGCAGCCCTGACAAATATACCGAGCTTGGCGGTGGTGTTGTTCGTCATGGTGACTCCTGTTCTGAAGGCTCCCTATATGATTCAACTACTGGTGCCTGTAAGTCCTCAAAGAAAGACGGTGAACTTTGCGAAGACCAGACCGGAGGTAGTT
Source organism: Pseudomonas sp. PS02290 (assembly GCF_029960075.1). Classification (NCBI taxonomy): domain Bacteria; kingdom Pseudomonadati; phylum Pseudomonadota; class Gammaproteobacteria; order Pseudomonadales; family Pseudomonadaceae; genus Pseudomonas; species Pseudomonas sp. PS02290. Next base: position 41,982 of record NZ_JASCOY010000010.1, on the reverse strand, counting down.
CTGCCGACCCTATGATTTGGAGTTCCAAGTCAGGTTCCTGTGTTAACTTCACCGACTCAGACGACAATGCTACATGTGGTTATTTGGGCAACCAATCAGGTCCCGGCTCAAGTTATAAAGTTTCTGGCACTTGGGACGGTGGTTTACCCTCTGCGCCTCCCACTTTCGCTTCAGGCGCCACCAGCTGTGAGGTCGGCACCATTTCTACTACCGACTGCGTTACTGATGTTAAAGGCGCAGTTACTTGTAATGTCATAGGCAAGTTCACCGGTAAGGTTAACAACAAATCCAACGTCGTAGATGCTAAGGACGCCGCTTGCCCTGGTGGATCTTGTGACCCAATCCTTCCAACCAGCACAACAAAAAGTGACCCCTGCGTTTACAGCGGTTCGGGCGACTCCGTTTCATGCACTTCTCACACCGAGAGCGCAAAAGAAGGGACTCAGAAATGTGGCACTGTTAACGGCTCCATGAGTTGTTTTACCGTTCCTCCATCCAGCAACGGCATTAAAATTGATTCCACCGTCAAGACAACTCCCGATCCCGACGGCGGCAAAACAGCCGTTAAAACAGACACCGCCACTAAGACCACCTGCACTGGCATTAACAAGTGCAGCACTACCGTCTCAACTACCACGACCACCACGAAAACTAATGGCGCCGGCCAGACAACCGGCACCAAAACCGACTGTAAGGGGACTTGCGGTTCATCGGGCACTGGTATAACTCCCGGCAAAACTTCTGGCAATGGAACTGGTGATGAAGCTTCAGGTGATTGCACAAGCGAGGATTGCGGCTCTGGCGGTGCAGGTGGACTGACTGACCCAGAGAACGGAAACTTTGATGGACAGTCATCTGACTGGGATAAAAAGATCGAGGACGGCAAGAAAGACCTTAAAGACCGCATTGACAAAATGAAGACTGCATTCGACCCACTTTCTCAAGCCAATTTAGGTGGAGGAGGAGGGCAGTTGTTTTGCCCGCCTGCTGTTGAATTCTATGGTCACTCAATCACTTTTTGTTTGGATCAGTTCGCTAGCTCATTGTCATGGATTGCAGCAGCTGTATACGCATCCTGCGCTCTAACCGCGTTATTCATTATTTTCCTTTGAGGACTCTTTATGGACGCAATCATTTCGTGGATGGGCCAAGTCACCCATTTCTTTCAGGCTCAATGGGACTTCATGGATTCGGGCATATACGATTTCATCAAGTCACTGCTCGTCGTTCTTACTAAAGCTGCAATATGGACCGCCATACAGGTGAAACTTGTTGCGCTCGATGTGGCCTACGAGGTTGTTCAGGAAATCCTCACTGATAGCGGTGCTGCTGCACTTGTTAAATCAGCTTGGGCATCCATCCCCGGCAACATTCAGGCAACTTTAGAGTTCTTCAAAATCCCCCAAGGATTGACGTTAATACTCTCCGCAATTCCCACTCGCTGGGCCATGAAATTTGTGCCGGTAGGTTAATCATATGGCTATCAAAATCCACCACGGTCCTAACGGTTCATACAAGACTTCTGGCGCTGTATGGGACGATGCTGTACCTGCTGCAAAAGAAGGCCGCTTAATCATTACCAACGTTCGAGGGATGTCTCGTGAACGCTTCTGTAACGTATTTGATGATCTTCCTGACTCTTTTGACGTGCTCTATATTAGCCATGAATCCGAAGACGGACTCGAACGTATTAGAACTTGGTTTCAATGGGCTCCGCGAAACGCCTTTCTGATCTTCGACGAAGCTCAAGTAATCTTTCCAAGCAACTGGACTGATAAATATCTGGAGCGCTTCAATTATCCGGGTGGCCTTGATGCCGCTAAGGCCGCAGATTTACCTACCAACTGGCTATCAGCCTGGACGATGCACCGACACTTTAACTGGGACATCATCCTTACGATGCCCAATATCAAGTATCTCCACTCTGATATCCGAGGAACCTCTGAGGCTGCTTACCAGCACTCGAATTTGGCGTTACTTGGCAAGACGATGAAGAAACTCGTCGCTAAAGACTATAAAGAGGCAATGCACAGTGCTCAGGACAATAAAGCCCCGACTGATGGTTCTAACATCGTCACTCTTCGCAAGATTGACACGCGAGTCTTTAAGCTCTACGACTCCACAGCAACCGGAGTTCACCGGGACACTATGGCGGGCAAAAACGCGTTCGCGTCTCCGCGCATACTTTTCCTCGGCTTGGTGGCCGCTGCTGTTATTGGGTATGTTTTCTACTCTTCTGGCGGCAACCCGTTTCACAGTCCGTTTGCTCCTCAGGATCTTCCTGCCGGTGCTTCGGCCAATAAGGTGGTTCCTGTTCAAAGTCCTGTCCCGGTTCGTGTTCCTGATCCTGTTCGCTTACCTGATCAGCAAAATCTGCCACCTCCTAGCATGAGTAACGATCCTTTTCATGACTTCGATATCGTCATCAAGGGCAGCTTGGGCAACGAAGAGCGCGGCACCATGTATGCTTTTCAGCTGACAAAAACTGACCGCTCATTCATGCACACAACAGGACAGATGATTTCCTCTGGTTACGGCGTAATTTCCCGAGGCCCTTGCGTTGCAGAGCTGACGTTTCCCGGTGGATCACGAACCGTCGTCTGTTCCGGCTCTATGATGGCCAACGGAGGCGGAGAGCGGCTCGGTTCAGAGCGAGCCGCCGCCGTTGGACAGCCACGTTTTGTCGCCACTCAAGCGCCCGTGCCAGCCGATTCAGCCAGCCAGGCACCACGCAAGGGCGTTAATTACACTGTCGTCAACGACACTAGCCGAGGTCAGCGCACGCTGTTAACCGCACAATGATCACGATGAAAACTGATTACCCAGCCAACGGCATGAGCGATCAAAGCCGATTCAATCCAACGATTGAGCTGCTCGATCTGCACAACAGTCACATCGTCGATTGGAAATGGCATCTTCAGGAAAGCCGGCCGGCTTACTGGTGGCGTTTTCGCTGCTGGGCTTTCACCAGCCTTAGCAGCCCCACCAAGTAGAATCAGAGGGTTCGCATAATTTCTGTGACGTTATGGTACTTGCGGCCGCCGGCCAGAATCAGCCGCGGGGAAAATCGCTCCGCGCCCCGCGGATGATTTAGCCATAACGTCCATTATGCGAGGCCCTACCAGCCCTGCAGCGCGCTTTTCCCACCAAACCCTCCCTCGATCCTTCTCAGGTCAAGGGCCGCGTCCCCGGCTTGTCGTGACACGCTCTACCGTCGCGTCAAACGGAGACCCGGAGCGCAGCGACCCCTTTACCAGCCCCAATCCCCTTTAACCTCCGCAAGGGTGCCTGGATGTGCTTCACCGTCCAGGCTCCCGCCGCTCAAGCAAAGGGCTTGCCCCCGGAGGGGCCCTTGATCTATTGGGTCGTGAGGATGTAGCAGGCTCCAGCTGTCTTTCGACCTTGAGCCTGTTTCAGTGCCAAGATCCGCACCATTGCCTGTTGGCACAGGGCTTCTGTGGGCTTCTCAGCGACGATCTGAGGCTTGCCCTCGATCATCATGACGAAAATCCATTTTGCGAACATTGCGCTTCCTGCGGTTTTGGAGCTGATTGGGTGGGGGTGCCTGTAACACCCCCACTTTGGTATGGAATCGCATACTTTTTATGCCACGTGCTGCCTCGATGCCTCTTCCTCGATGCTCGCCAAAAGACCCCCTACCATGCTCCTTGCGAGCGGTTTTAGGTCGTCCGGTAGATCGTTGAAGCGCCTGAACAAAGCCCTCATTTCTGGTGATACGTCCCTGTCTTGCTTCTCCAACAGTATTTCGTCGGTCGAGCATCCGAAAAGCCTTGCCATGATCACCACTTTGTCACCGGGTGGTGCGTTCTTGTCTTTCTCCCACCCTGCGACTGTGTTTTCTCCGCTCTCAATCGCTTCCGCCAGCGTTTTCTGGGACATTCCCACCGCTTCTCGTTTTTGCCTGATGTTTTCGCCGATGCTCATTGGTAGCTCTGCCGCATTGTGGTGATTCATTGACCCTAACTCCTGTATGCCTATACATGCCCGACATATGGTGGCATGTCCCACCAAATAACGCTTGTCACGGCTCCGCGAGATATCGTAGCATCCTCCACATTATTTGGGGGCTTGACAGGATTTCCAATGTTCTACGATTGGACCAAGGCATTTCAGGACTACGACTACGATCTCCCCCGGGTTGGGGAGGTCATCACGCGTCGTTTTGATGCCGGCACCGATGAGCTCTTGTCCACCAGCGTTCCCGCTTTTTTTGCTGAAGGCAGCTATTCGACCAGCTTCCGAATCCACGTTTGTGGTCGCCGCATCACAGTCGATGGCAATCCTTCCAGACTTAACCGTCTCGATAACGTTTTTGGTCTCAAATCTCTTGACGACTGCATGCGTGTAATTAACTCGCTGCTCGCTGAGTATGGTCTGCCACCTATGACCAAGTGCAAGACCATTAAACGTCTCGATGACGGAACTGCTGTTGCTGACGGAGCTGTATTTCAGCGCCTTGACCTCACATCCAATTTTTATGTAGGGCAGGGTAACGAACGAGCTTACCTTCGCGGCATATCTTCTCAGCGTTATCGCAACTCAATTGGTTATCTCTATCCAGACGGCAATACCACTGTTTGGACCCCCAAGGGTGGCGAAAAGGCCGGTCGCCTCGTTTACCCCGGTAATTACGCCAAAGCTGCTGAGCTTGATGCTCATTTGCTTCCCCGCGTTAAACGTACCTTCGGTGAAGACTCCGAAGAATTAGGTTATGTAACGGCACTTCGAGACTGGTGCCGTTCTGTTGGAATGGTCCGGTCAGAAATTAAGTGCCGGTCTGAATTCTTGAAGCGCGAACGCCTCCAGTTTTGGGGCTTGTTTGATGAATCTAAATTAGTGGAAATCCACAGGGGTTTTCTTATGCTCGGTGAAAAGTGCGAGATTAACAACTTCGACCTCCTCACAGTCGCTGATGAGCTTTTGGCGAAAAACATCGTTGACACCCGTAAAGCTGCAATGACCACAGCAGGTTATGCGCATCTTTGGCAGTCTGGACAGTCGTTCAATTTTGAGACTTCAGCCGTTAAGACCCATCGCGCCCGTCTTCGTCAGATTGGTATTGACATCAAGCTTCCTTATGACGGAACTCGTCACGGTGTTGTTTTTATCCGTAACGTTCGCGAGATCGAGCGCAAGTTTGAAAGCTCTGTTCCGGCTTTCTATCGTCATGCGGTAGTTCCCCGTCACCTTCAATTGGTGGCGGCATGAAAAAGGTTCTTCAGCCTGGTCGTGGATTGTCTGCTGTCCAGCGCCGTCAGCTCGAACTAATGGCGATTGTCCGTGCTAATACCGTTTCTCCACTTCGTGCTGAGGTGGACGAAACTTTGCGCCATATGGCCGAGCTTAAAGAGCAGGGTGTAAAGCATGAGCCGCTCAATAAGCTTATCGAAAGCAAGACTGGCACTATTTCAGTAGCTGAATGGATGGGTTTCTAATGTCTCTCTTCGACGTTCTTCTTTTCGTCCCCGTCTTTGCGATCACATTTGCTGGCTTGGTTTTCTTTCAATGAATAAATCCGACTATCAACTGCTGCGCTGGGCTGTGGAGATGCACATTGCTGAGTCCCTTGCTGAATCTAATCTTCTTCACAGCGCTGCTCATGATCTCACTAATCTCGTTATGTGCGAATTTGTACGAGCTATGGCAGCTGCACAAGTTAAGCAAGCTGCCACCAGAAGAACTTTTGTCACGTTTCGACGAGACAAACAATGTATTCCGCCCAGTTGGGCATTTCGTAAACCGGGCACAGACTCCCGACTCCCTCGACATTAAGGAGCATTAAACATGATTCTTCTCCAAGGTTTCGTTCAGGCCGTCATTACTAAGAACGAAGATGTTCAAGGCAAGAACCCGTATGCCGTAGTAGCTATTGACGACCTGTCTACCGACCGCGACGGTATCAGCCACACAACAACCCGCAAAATTATGGTCGCTGGTAACGACTATAAGAAAGGTCTTCACAACGCCTATCGGTCTCTTATCGGCAGCGAGGTTTATGCGCCGGTTCGTATCGAATGTGAACTGTTCAACGGCAAGCCACAAGAACGTTATACCCTGCAGGGTCCAGCCCTGAAGCTTACTTCCCCTGTTGCCACACCGCTTAAGGCAGCAGGAGCGTAATAAGTGTCCACTCAACCCGTTTTGGTGTGCAGCCAGTTTTCCCAAACTGCTGACGGAGTGACGAATTGCACCTCTCAAGCTTGGGTGGACACTTATGTTTTAACGCCTGATGAACAAGCTCAGTTGGAACTTGTAATTCACGGTGGTTTTGATTCGTCAACGTTCTTGCAGTTCTTTGGAGCCACTTTAACGTTGTTCGCAATCGGTTTCGCAGCAGGCATTATCATTTCTCAACTTCGCAAAGCAAAAAGAGGCTAGACCCATGAAACAAGCAATCCGCAAGTTCGCAGTTGTTCCTTCTTTCCGCAAAACCGTAGTAGTTTTCGGTGCCGCCGGTGCTGCCCTGGCATCGCAAGTGTCGTCTGCCGCTGATGACGTTGCCTCGGCTGCCACTGCTGCCATTTCCGCCGCTCAGTCCTCTGGGCTCAGCGTTGGAGGGGCTGTCGTTGCTACCGTTGCCGCGCTGGTCGTCGTTAGCATCGTTCTGGCAATGATCAAGAAAGTTTGATCTGTCGTGATCTGGTCCGCGCTGGCTGGGATTCTCATGGCCAGCGCACTGGTTACTGGTATCCGGTGCGCTGAATATCTCTAACTTCAGCCCCCGGAAACGGGGGTTTTTTTTGCGCCAAATATTCGTTTTACTCTTTCTCTTCATTCTCTCCGGCGCCGCTAGTGCAGAGGACTACTACTGGTCTTCCACTGACGGTACTGGTCACGCTAGTAGTGCTATCGCTGCTTGTAAGCCAACTATGACCAGCACTTATTGGGACGGTCCAGCTCCTGTAACTAGTCTCCAGTGGCAAAGCCCCGGTGAGGCTCGTTGTGTCTACTCCGCGCCATATGGTGCCCAATGGGGCAGCCCTGACAAATATACCGAGCTTGGCGGTGGTGTTGTTCGTCATGGTGACTCCTGTTCTGAAGGCTCCCTATATGATTCAACTACTGGTGCCTGTAAGTCCTCAAAGAAAGACGGTGAACTTTGCGAAGACCAGACCGGAGGTAGTTCTGCCGACCCTATGATTTGGAGTTCCAAGTCAGGTTCCTGTGTTAACTTCACCGACTCAGACGACAATGCTACATGTGGTTATTTGGGCAACCAATCAGGTCCCGGCTCAAGTTATAAAGTTTCTGGCACTTGGGACGGTGGTTTACCCTCTGCGCCTCCCACTTTCGCTTCAGGCGCCACCAGCTGTGAGGTCGGCACCATTTCTACTACCGACTGCGTTACTGATGTTAAAGGCGCAGTTACTTGTAATGTCATAGGCAAGTTCACCGGTAAGGTTAACAACAAATCCAACGTCGTAGATGCTAAGGACGCCGCTTGCCCTGGTGGATCTTGTGACCCAATCCTTCCAACCAGCACAACAAAAAGTGACCCCTGCGTTTACAGCGGTTCGGGCGACTCCGTTTCATGCACTTCTCACACCGAGAGCGCAAAAGAAGGGACTCAGAAATGTGGCACTGTTAACGGCTCCATGAGTTGTTTTACCGTTCCTCCATCCAGCAACGGCATTAAAATTGATTCCACCGTCAAGACAACTCCCGATCCCGACGGCGGCAAAACAGCCGTTAAAACAGACACCGCCACTAAGACCACCTGCACTGGCATTAACAAGTGCAGCACTACCGTCTCAACTACCACGACCACCACGAAAACTAATGGCGCCGGCCAGACAACCGGCACCAAAACCGACTGTAAGGGGACTTGCGGTTCATCGGGCACTGGTATAACTCCCGGCAAAACTTCTGGCAATGGAACTGGTGATGAAGCTTCAGGTGATTGCACAAGCGAGGATTGCGGCTCTGGCGGTGCAGGTGGACTGACTGACCCAGAGAACGGAAACTTTGATGGACAGTCATCTGACTGGGATAAAAAGATCGAGGACGGCAAGAAAGACCTTAAAGACCGCATTGACAAAATGAAGACTGCATTCGACCCACTTTCTCAAGCCAATTTAGGTGGAGGAGGAGGGCAGTTGTTTTGCCCGCCTGCTGTTGAATTCTATGGTCACTCAATCACTTTTTGTTTGGATCAGTTCGCTAGCTCATTGTCATGGATTGCAGCAGCTGTATACGCATCCTGCGCTCTAACCGCGTTATTCATTATTTTCCTTTGAGGACTCTTTATGGACGCAATCATTTCGTGGATGGGCCAAGTCACCCATTTCTTTCAGGCTCAATGGGACTTCATGGATTCGGGCATATACGATTTCATCAAGTCACTGCTCGTCGTTCTTACTAAAGCTGCAATATGGACCGCCATACAGGTGAAACTTGTTGCGCTCGATGTGGCCTACGAGGTTGTTCAGGAAATCCTCACTGATAGCGGTGCTGCTGCACTTGTTAAATCAGCTTGGGCATCCATCCCCGGCAACATTCAGGCAACTTTAGAGTTCTTCAAAATCCCCCAAGGATTGACGTTAATACTCTCCGCAATTCCCACTCGCTGGGCCATGAAATTTGTGCCGGTAGGTTAATCATATGGCTATCAAAATCCACCACGGTCCTAACGGTTCATACAAGACTTCTGGCGCTGTATGGGACGATGCTGTACCTGCTGCAAAAGAAGGCCGCTTAATCATTACCAACGTTCGAGGGATGTCTCGTGAACGCTTCTGTAACGTATTTGATGATCTTCCTGACTCTTTTGACGTGCTCTATATTAGCCATGAATCCGAAGACGGACTCGAACGTATTAGAACTTGGTTTCAATGGGCTCCGCGAAACGCCTTTCTGATCTTCGACGAAGCTCAAGTAATCTTTCCAAGCAACTGGACTGATAAATATCTGGAGCGCTTCAATTATCCGGGTGGCCTTGATGCCGCTAAGGCCGCAGATTTACCTACCAACTGGCTATCAGCCTGGACGATGCACCGACACTTTAACTGGGACATCATCCTTACGATGCCCAATATCAAGTATCTCCACTCTGATATCCGAGGAACCTCTGAGGCTGCTTACCAGCACTCGAATTTGGCGTTACTTGGCAAGACGATGAAGAAACTCGTCGCTAAAGACTATAAAGAGGCAATGCACAGTGCTCAGGACAATAAAGCCCCGACTGATGGTTCTAACATCGTCACTCTTCGCAAGATTGACACGCGAGTCTTTAAGCTCTACGACTCCACAGCAACCGGAGTTCACCGGGACACTATGGCGGGCAAAAACGCGTTCGCGTCTCCGCGCATACTTTTCCTCGGCTTGGTGGCCGCTGCTGTTATTGGGTATGTTTTCTACTCTTCTGGCGGCAACCCGTTTCACAGTCCGTTTGCTCCTCAGGATCTTCCTGCCGGTGCTTCGGCCAATAAGGTGGTTCCTGTTCAAAGTCCTGTCCCGGTTCGTGTTCCTGATCCTGTTCGCTTACCTGATCAGCAAAATCTGCCACCTCCTAGCATGAGTAACGATCCTTTTCATGACTTCGATATCGTCATCAAGGGCAGCTTGGGCAACGAAGAGCGCGGCACCATGTATGCTTTTCAGCTGACAAAAACTGACCGCTCATTCATGCACACAACAGGACAGATGATTTCCTCTGGTTACGGCGTAATTTCCCGAGGCCCTTGCGTTGCAGAGCTGACGTTTCCCGGTGGATCACGAACCGTCGTCTGTTCCGGCTCTATGATGGCCAACGGAGGCGGAGAGCGGCTCGGTTCAGAGCGAGCCGCCGCCGTTGGACAGCCACGTTTTGTCGCCACTCAAGCGCCCGTGCCAGCCGATTCAGCCAGCCAGGCACCACGCAAGGGCGTTAATTACACTGTCGTCAACGACACTAGCCGAGGTCAGCGCACGCTGTTAACCGCACAATGATCACGATGAAAACTGATTACCCAGCCAACGGCATGAGCGATCAAAGCCGATTCAATCCAACGATTGAGCTGCTCGATCTGCACAACAGTCACATCGTCGATTGGAAATGGCATCTTCAGGAAAGCCGGCCGGCTTACTGGTGGCGTTTTCGCTGCTGGGCTTTCACCAGCCTTAGCAGCCCCACCAAGTAGAATCAGAGGGTTCGCATAATGTATATTATGTTAAATTATGAAACACTTTACGTTGTACATCATTCCAGCCGCTTCTTGACAGCTGGCCTCCAACAGCCCCTGTGATGCCGAATCTTACGTTCTCCAGGTCTTGGCGATCTGAGCGCACGCATCCTCCACCTTGTCATGCCAACTCGTTCTTTCTCAAAATGTCGGTTAGGCCATAACGTCTTTCTCAAGTACCGGGCTCAAGATGCTGGCGAGTTTTCTCGCGGGTGATGGCAACCCTGACGAGCAAACCGGTGACATGCCAGTGAGCATCCGCGCCCTGCTGACGCTAATCCTTCCGCTACCGTTACTTTTGCTTTGTTAGAAACTGCAAATATTCAAGCGCTTGGAACGGCCGCAGTCATCAGTCAGTGAGGGCGTCGAATCAGCGTTAAAGGTGTGCGTAAGTGTTATCCGTTCGGGTAAAGTGGCGCCGCTCGATAATTGGATTCGGGCTTTATTCAATGGAGTTTGTAAGTGAAGTCCTTCAGCAAAATCATCGTTTCTGCAGCATGTGGTCTGGTTCTCGCGGGTTGCACCGGCACCGCCATGAAGACCCAGCAATACGACAGCAGCCAGTACACCGTCGTTGGCCATAGTGAGGCAAGCGCCACTGGCCTGATGCTTTTCGGTCTGATCCCGATTCGTCAGAACGACCGTTTTGTCCGCGCGCAGAGTTACGCCATCCAAGCCAAAGGTGGCGATGCGCTGATCAACACTCAAGTGCAGGAAAAGTGGTTCTGGGCATGGGTTCTGAACGGCTACACCACCACCGTATCCGGTGACGTGATCAAACTGAAAGCCGCTCGATAAGTAGCGCTCGGTTTAAGAGAGCCCGGTTCGCCGGGCTTTTCTGTTTTTAGCGGTTGGAATGTGTGGTGCCGCAGAAGTGTGCGGCGAAAAAAACGGTTTGAATGTTTGTGGTCCTCAATAAGCATTCGGCGGACCTCTGCGCGCCACTTAGTGTGCGCCCGGATCCGACTTCGCTCTGGCGGCTGCTCTGGCCCTGAAGGCGCTAACTTTGGCAATCGTCCCGCAAGCCCTGCCATCCACCCCGCCTTTGGTCATGCCACACCAACGCTTGCTGCCGTTGCGGGTGTTGTCGTAGAAAGCCCAACGGCAATCGCCACACGTTTTAAGTCGCGACCATGTACCTGACGAAATGGCATTGGCTACCGCCGCAAGAATATAGGCAATGTAACTGCCGTCTGCAGGCATCACACAGAGTTGGGACGCCCCCTCCTCCACAGATTTAACGCGAACTGACAGAGAGACGCGCGAGAACCAGGCGTTCAGCAGACCATTCGCCTTATCCAGTCCCTCGCATGACTTACGTAAGTCCGAGCGCAACTCCCGTAGCTGCTCCAAGGAATCCTTATCGGCCGGAGGATGAAGCGAAAGTGCCTCGCGCCAGCTTTCAGCGTCCCTTGCAAGCAGCGGCAGGTCATCCGTTGCCGTGCGTGTCTGGTTTGGAATCGACCACGTGTTAATGAAGCGTCGAACGTATTCGAGATCCCCCGGTGCTGCTTGATGCTGAGGTTGCATCGCCCTCTCCTATTGCAAACGCCATTTATCTAAGTAACCATCAAAATAACATTGACGGTTACGGAGCCTCAACATGATCAAGGAAGTGCAGCCCGAACGACCGTTCTGGCCCCACGATATCCGCAGATTGCTGTGGATGCAGGGTCTGATGAATGCCTCCCATTTTATGACTATCCCACTGCTGGCCCTGTATATGTCGGCGAACCTTCATTTTGGTGCTGCCGCACTCGCGTCGGTGATGTCCGCCAATTTGCTTTCCGCGCAGGTGTTGCCGCTCGCCGCAGGCGCGATTACTGATCGGTTCGGCTCACACAGGGTCATCACCTTGGGCCTCCTGCTGCGAGGCTTGGGCTTTCTGGGTTTCAGCTATTTCGAGGGGGTGAGCGCCTGGGTAGTCTTCGCGGTGATCGCCGGTACCGGTGTCGCATGCTACGAGGGTGGCGTGTATGGCCTCTTCGGCCGGCAACCCAAAGAATCCCACTCAGCCCTCTTCGCGTCCAACAACCAAATGCTGAACGTCGGAGCAGTGGTGGGTCCTACAGCCGGCGGTCTTGCGGGCCTGGCTGATATCCGTATGGCTTTCGGAGTCAGCGCCATTTTGTTCATTACCCTCAGCGTCGTCGCCCACCGGTCGAAATTCGGATCATCAGTGAGCTTCCGAAGGCAGTCCATGATTGAAAGCCTGAAGGCGGCCGCCACACATGCCGGGCTATGGCGGTTGATCGTGGTTTCATTACCGTGGTTTTTCCTGTTCCCACAGCTCTACGTTGCGTTTCCAATGTACGCAGGACAACTGGCCGGGCCTCATGCCGCTTCCGCCATTTATGTCATCAATGGCGTGGCCGGCCTCGCCTTTATCATTCTGGCGAAAGGGTGGATGACGAAAGTAAATCCTGCATCACTGACCACTTGGGCGTATCTGGGGGCGGGAGCTAGCTTCGCCAGTCTCGCTATGCTGCGCGGCATCGAATGGTTTCTGCTGTTTATCGTCGCCTATTCAGTCGTCGAGACCATCCTGTTGCCCACGCTCGAAAGCATGACCGCATCATTGGCAACGGAAGGGAGTCAGGGAACATTCTTCGGAGTGATGAGCGCAGTGGGGGCGCTCAGCGGCGCCGCCGGTTATTACGTGGGTAGCTGGCTCATACTAAACCGCACCCCTGTCGAGACCTGGTTAGCATTAGGGAGCGTAGGGCTTTTGGGATTTGTCAGCTCAGTGCTGTTACTTCGTGGGCCGGAATCCAAGGCGCTTGTCAGCTAATCTGCGCCTTGGCGAGCGGGTCGTTCGCGTGCACCGCGCGTCTACAGGTCCGACTACCTTTATTCCTCACCCAAGAGGTGGATTCCCAAATCATGCCGATCAGGCGCAAGGTGTGGCTTGAGCGTCAGTGCCGGAATTTCATAGTCGCCAGCGTTTTGCCTGCGAAACCGCAAAGGCTGGTCAAGGAACAGATTATCCAGCCGAGTGGCATAGGCTGCGCATATCTGTTCGAACCGATCGGCGTCTGTTTTGCTGGTTTTATAGATCGGGAACGGCGGCATCACAGTGAATCCCGGGTAGAAAAGCACACCGTGCTGGATAGGGAACAGCACGTCATTCAAGGCACCATTGACGCCCCGGCCACTGTAGTGGGATTCCCAACCTCCCATCGTGACCACCAGCATCGCACGCTTGCCCGCCATGCTTCCCTCGCCGTAGCGATCCCCCCAGTGACTTTCGCTGTGTTCGCCGACGCCGTAGGCAAAACCATGGGCGTACACGCGATCAACCCAGCCCTTCAGAATCGCGGGCATGGAAAACCACCACAAGGGAAACTGGAAGATCACGGCATCGGCCCACAGCAACTTGGCCTGCTCGGTCTCGATGTCCGCCGGCTGGGTACCGGCGACAAATACGCGATGGGACTCTGTCGCCGGGTTGAAGGGCTTATCGCTGGCGTAGCCGGGTGCGTCGTCCGGGTCCAGGGCGGCCTTCCAGCGCATCTGGTAGAGATCCGAGACTTGGACGTCATGCCCTGCGGCTGTCAGATGGGCAACCGCAAAATCTCTCAATGCGCCATTGAGAGAGCGAGGTTCGGGGTGGGCATAGATTAGAAGTAGCTTCATTGCGGGCTCCGAGTGGGTTGATGGCCTCACCGTAGCGTCGGGGCTACTATGTTAGAAATGAATTCCCGAAACACATGGTATTTACATGAGCAATAGCTTGCATCGGCTGGATCTCAATCTGTTGGTCACACTGGACGCGCTGTTGGCCGAGCAAAACGTCACCCGAGCGGCGCGATTGCTGAACCTTGCTCAGCCAACTGTCAGCTTGCAGCTAGGCCGTCTCAGAGAGATGCTGAACGATCCGTTGTTGCTGCCTGGCCCTCGAGGGATGTTGCCCACAGAGCGGGGTCGCGAATTGCGTGGACCGCTGCGTGAAGCACTCGCGGCTTTAGAAGGCGCGCTCAGCCCCACTGTGGCATTTGAGCCCTTACTGTCGACTCAAACCTGGAAGGTGGCCGCCAGTGATTACGCCACTGCCGCTCTGGTATGGCCGTCACTCGGGCCGATGCGGCGCCTTGCGCCAAACACTCGATTGGCGCTGCTCAGCAAATACCCGACCGACCTGGCTCATGATCTGGAGAACGGTCGGCTCGACCTGGCTTTGCACATCCGCGATGAAGCGCCGCCGAAGTTACGCCAGCGCTCATTGGTTCACGAGCGCTACGTGCTGGCCGGGCGGTGTGATCACCCGGCGTTGGCGTCCAGGCTAAGCCTCAAAGCGTTCTGCAAGCTTGAGCATGCGGTCATGTCTCCAAACGGAGCGGGGTTCGTAGGCAGCACTGACCAGGCACTTGCTGCCAAAGGTCTGGAGCGGCGCGTCGTCTTGTCGGTGCCCAACTTCAACTCGCTGCTATCCGCATTGGCGCACAGTGATCTTGTTGCAGTTGTGCCTGAAAGGCTGGTAGGTGATGAGCCTGCCCTCCTTGTCCAAGAGCCGCCGCTCAGCATTCCGGGGTTTGAAATGCTCATGCTATGGCCGGAGCGACTGCACCGAGACCCCGCCCATATGTGGCTACGCGAACTCATCGCTTCGAATGTGATTGGGACGCCCAACCCCCAGGTCTGAGTAGTCGATGCGACGACTCAATCCTGCCGGTCGATCAGTCGCAGTCGATCCGACGCTGAACACATGTCAGCGCTGCGACATCGCAACTAACCGGGGAAACGCGGTCGCCTTTCATCACTCTTTGCAGTGGCCGCGCTTTTTCTGATGCTTGGTGCAGTATTTTTTGTCATCCCCATGCAGCCATTTGTCTTGCTGCGCTTTTTCCCAAGGCGACAGACAGGAATTGAAACCGCGTCCCCACCCTTGCCAGTAGCGCCCCTGGAGATGAGCCCGGGCGTCAGCATCCCGCGCCTCATAGCCCGAACCCTGCTCACGAGCTTCGCATCCACGATGAAAACCCTCCCCGTAAGCTCCGGTTAGAGGAACTGTTCGAAACCAGGCGCACCCGGTCAGACACAACATCACAGACATGACAATCCAGGTACTGAGGAACCGTTTGGCCACAAAGCCCTTCCCGGGGAGCGAGAGACGTAGAAGTTGAGATCTACGAATGAGATCACAATGGCATCACTTTGTTCGCCGAGAGGTCTGTGCTATCAGGATATTTAGTGCCGAATGAAAAGAAGGTAAGCATGAACAACACCCGAACTGCATTGGTGACAGGTGCTACCAAAGGGATAGGTTTAGCGCTCAGCTCCCAATTGACCGAGTCAGGATGGGATGTGGTTGGCATCGCCAGGCAACCAATCGATGACTTTCCCGGCACGCTAGTGCTGTGTGATTTAGCTAACGCCCAGAAAACGGGTGAGATGCTTCGGAAACTGCTAGAGCGGACTTCCATTGACGCCGTCGTCAACAATGCAGGTATCGCGACGCCGCAGAGCCTTGAAAAGCTTGACCTTGAGACACTCCACAGCGTCCTTGACCTGAATGTGAGGGCGTCGGTACAGGTCACTCAAGCTTGCCTGCCATCCCTCAAGCAGTCCTCGGCAGGACGCATAGTGAATGTTTGCAGCCGAGCCATTTATGGAGCACGAGATCGAACAGCATACTCTGCCGCCAAAAGCGCTTTGGTGGGCATTACCCGTACTTGGGCGCTTGAATTGGCGCCGATCGGAATCACTGTTAATGCAGTCGCGCCTGGCCCTATAGAAACAGAGCTTTTCCGAGCCACCAGACCAGTGGGGAGTGATGCTGAGCGTCAAATACTATCCACGATTCCGATGCAAAGGCTGGGAACGCCATCAGAAGTTGCCTCTCTGATCACCTTCCTGCTTGGTGAAAATGCATCCTTTGTGACGGGCCAGGTGATCAGCGTCGATGGTGGCGGAAGTCTGGGAGGCAGATAGCGACTTAAGAAGTATAGATAGTCAGCCACCCTCTCATCGCCTTTAGCTCCAAGCGCACCTCCTCCAGCCATGCAAACCAGCGAAGATGTTATGTGAAGATGAATTAAATGAGTTCCTTATCTCTTCCGGGGGACTCGCATCGTAAGCAAATAAACGAGGAGCCTCGGGAGATTCCTGTCCACGCCTTCCTCCCCCCGAAGCTGCTAGCGGGCAGTCATCGGGGGGCAGGCATACCTAAACTTAACGGGAACACACCTGTAGGAGCGTCCCTCACTCTTAACTCAGCGGCGAAAGAGACGGTCCAGAATCAGCAAAGCAATTCCACCAATGGCAACTGCAGCGACTGGTTTCTCTTTAACAAACGCAGAGATGCTGTCCATCGCATCGCCATAGGCTTGGGTCAACTGACCAGAAGCCTGGCGACCGGTACCTTCCGCCTCCAGCTTCGAATCACCAAACAGTTTCCCTACTGCGCTCTGTGCTTTGCCGGCAACCTGCTCTACAACGCCTTCTACCTGTTCGCTCTTCATGATTCACCAAACCTTCGTGTGTGAGTGACCCAGGATCAGCCTGGGATTGGCGCAACGTGCGCAGAATTAGGGGACGGGCGCAGTGATTAGTTCAGCGAGGATGAGCCTCTGGATTCCTCCGCATGACACCCACCACCCCTACCCGTCGCCATCCTGACCGAGACACGGCCTTCGAGAAGGCTACTGACTACTGATTTCGCAACCTTTTAGAACCACAGTGCGACACAACAGTCTGTCCCTACACACCTTTCCATCTCATAGGGATCTTCATGATCATCGTTCACCATCTCAATAATTCCCGCTCGCAGCGCATCCTTTGGCTACTCGAGGAGCTCGCCCTGCCCTATGAAATCAAGCACTACCAAAGAGACGCCAAGACCAACCTGGCGCCCCCTGAACTGAAAGCCATAAACCCGCTGGGCAAATCACCGGTTATTCAGGATGGTCCTCATGTGCTGATCGAATCCGGGGCTATCGTCGATTATCTGATCCGCCGCCACGGCGACGGCCGCTTGCAACCTGACCCGGCCACCGCAACCTATGACGAATATGTGCAATGGCTACATTTCGCAGAAGGGTCGGCCATGCTGCCGTTGATGTTGAGTCTTTATGTCGGGCGCCTTGGGGAAGCTGGCAAGCCGCTGCAGCCGCGA
Source organism: Pseudomonas sp. PS02290 (assembly GCF_029960075.1). Classification (NCBI taxonomy): domain Bacteria; kingdom Pseudomonadati; phylum Pseudomonadota; class Gammaproteobacteria; order Pseudomonadales; family Pseudomonadaceae; genus Pseudomonas; species Pseudomonas sp. PS02290. Next base: position 24,687 of record NZ_JASCOY010000010.1, on the reverse strand, counting down.
ATCGAATCTGAACTGGCCAACTATCTAGGTTACCTGGAGACCGCCTTGAAACTTACTCCCTACTTGTTGGGTGAAGAAATCAGCGGCGCGGATATCCAGATGAGCTTTATTGGCGAGTTTGCAAAGTCCCAAGGCATGCTGCACGACTACCCAGGCATCTCCGCGTGGATCGACCGGTTCCAGGCGCGGCCGGCCTATGTCAGTGCGGTAAAAAAAGGCGGTGATTACAAGTTCGCAAGCTGAGTACTAAGCGCGCAGGCTTGGTAGGCCCTGCCCTGAAAACTTCTCCAGACGCTTCATAGCTCATGTCAGAGCGCAATCGCAGCCATAAAAAAGCCGTCTTACGACGGCTGTTTCAACTCCAACGGGTCATTTAACCAACCAGTTCTCAACCTCGTCGCCGAACTGGCCTTTCCAGGCTTTCAGCAGCTTGTGGTTGCCGCCCTTGGTTTCTACGACCTCACCTGTCAGCGGGTTTTTATAAACCTTCATCTCTCGGGCCTTGCGTGTCTTTTTCTCGGCGGCCACTGGAGCAGACTGCCGACCGCTGGTTCCCTGAGGATCGAGAATGCCGACTATCTCTCTCAAGCTGAAGCCGTACTCACCGAGCAGGCCACGCAGTTTGGTTTCAAATTCGATTTCTTTCTTCAAACCGCTGTCATTTTTCAGGGTTTCAAGTTCGGCAAGCTGGGCTGCGAGCTGTTGTTCAAGTTTGCGGAATTCAGCAAGGCGGGACATTTAAATCTCCAAGGTCGTTTTGATACGACCGATGTTAGCCGAACGCCGGTAATCAGTCATTCGCCTAGGTATATACATTCCGCTTCGAATCCTGACGGGCTGCACCCAACCGTTTTCTCCAGCTTTCTGGCTGAAGCGTTGCTGTAGCCGAGGCGCATCAAGCACAGCGCTCATACGTAAGATAATCATGTGCGCCGGTACCCGTGTGTACAAAGCCAAACCGCTCATACATCAACCTTGCAGGGTTGTTTGCTCGCACACTCAAGCGCAACTGACTAAAGTCCTGACTCTTGGCATCTAGCGCATACGCTGCCAGCAGCGCTGTTCCAACGCCGCTGCGCCTATAACTTGAATCTACATGGATTGTGCAAAGCTCAGCGCAATCGGGCTGCCGAGTCCAAAGTGAGTAACCTGCGAAATGACCGTTCAATAGGGCTATGTTTAGCCGATCGAAATTCTCCACCCAGCATGTCAAGTGCTTCTCAAATTGGGAGTTCCAGGAAGCCTCGTGGTCGGGCTCCCAGGAACGGATATAGCTCTGCTCTCCCCGGTAGATGGCCGGGAGATCGGTGACGACTGCTTGTCTCATTATGAGTGTCATTTCCTGCCCTTGGAGTGTGTCGCCCGTCCGCTCTCTGAGGCTAAAACTTGCTTAGAACGCGGGCTCACTTTGAGCGACGGCGTTCGTTGATGATCACAGGCTCTGCTGTAGCTCTCTACCTTCGGCTGCGGTGATCAATGCTTGAGTGAAGAATTCAACCCCACCCCCGTCATCTCCTCAATCAGCAACACCATCGACGCCGTGTACTCGACATTCGATCGCGTCACAATCTCATAAGGCTCGCTAGTGGACTGAATCGTCAGCGCCAGTTTCACCAACATACCGTGCTCCACCGCCATCTGAGCGACGTCGTTCGGCATGACGGCTACCAGATTCGGATCCTTGAGCAGCAGCGACAACGTCGTGAAGGTCGACGAGGTTTCGATCGCGTAAAGCGGAAAGCTCAGCCCCACCTGGCGAAACTCGCGCTCCAAGGTCAGGCGCATGGGCATGTGGACCGGGAAGACTACCCAGCGACTGTCCATCAAGTCGTCCAGCTGCAGCTTCGGCGCGTGTGCCAGGCGATGCGCCGGATTCGCTACCACCACCAGCGGTTCCTGTGCGCGGAAGCGGGTTTGATAAGCGCCCGGACGTGGGCTCACGCTGGTTCGGCAGATGGCGACATCCAGCCTCCCCTGATCCAGCAAACTCAACAACCGCGAACTGGTGTCTTCGACGATGGAAATCGACAACTCCGGTTGTTTGTCGCGCAGTCGCGCCAGGCTGTCCACCAGCGTCGGCACGGCGCCCATGATGGTGCCGATCGCCAGGCGCCCGCCTTGTCCTTTGAGGATGCCGACCATTTCTTCGCGGAGGTGCTCAAGGTCGGTGTGAATCAAGCGGGCGTAACGAATCACGCAGCGGCCAAGATCGTTGGCCTCCAGACCCTTGCTCGTGCGCTCGAAGAGGCTTGAACCGAAAACCGTCTCGATTTCCTGCAACGCCTTGGTGGCGCCCGGTTGCGACAGCGCCATGATCTCGGACGCCTTGCGCACCGAGCCATGCTCGTCGAGGGCAATCAACAGGCGCAGCTGCTTGAGTCGCAGGCGAGACACCATGGATGAGAAGGACGGCAGCATGGGTATACCTAAAGGTTATCGCTTGGGTCGTAACTCTCATTAGGCAGCAGCAGGCTGGAAATTTAAAGTGGCCTCAACCATAACAACAAGCCGAGGCCTCACCATGCGTTTAATCCAGTTTGAAGATTCCACGGGCCAGCGTCGTGTCGGCGTGGTCGAGGGCGACTCGATTCAGGTGGTCAACGGCACATCCAGCACGCGCACCCTTGCCCTCGCCGCTATTGCCAATGGCCACAGCCTGCAGCAGGAAGTCCAGAGCGCAGGCACCTCACTGAGTGCCGAAAGTTATACCCATCTATTGGACACAGGCTGCGTCCTGCCGCCACTGGACCATGAAGACCCGGCCCACTGCCTGATCAGCGGCACTGGTCTTACCCACCTGGGAAGCGCTTCGACTCGCGACAAAATGCACCAGGAAAAAGCCGACAATCAGGCTGAGATGACGGACACCGCGCGGATGTTCCAGTGGGGCATCGACGGCGGCCGTCCGGCGACCGGTGCTGCGGGCGCGCAGCCTGAGTGGTTCTACAAGGGCGACGGTTCGATTGTGGTACGCCCGAATCAGGCCTTCCAGTCGCCTGACTTCGCCGAAGATGCGGGCGAAGAACCCGAGCTGACCGGCCTCTACGTGATCGGCCATGACGGCAAGCCCTACCGCCTGGGCTTCGCCTTGGGCAACGAGTTCTCCGACCATGTCATGGAGCGCCGCAATTACTTGTACCTGGCCCACTCCAAGCTGCGCAACTGCGCCTACGGGCCCGAGCTGCGCGTCGGTGAGTTGCCCCGGCACCTGGCGGGCACCAGCCGGATCTGGCGCGACGGCAACGTGCTCTGGGAAAAAGAGTTTCTCAGCGGCGAGGACAACATGTGCCACAGCCTGGAGAATCTGGAATACCACCACTTCAAGTACACCCAATTCCTGCGCCCGGGTGATGTGCATGTGCACTTCTTCGGCACGGCCACCCTTTCGGTCGCGGACAACGTCAAAACTCAGCCGGGTGATCGGTTCGAGATCAGCATGAACGAGTTCGGAAAGCCGCTGTGCAACAGCATCGAAGTCGCGCCTTCTGCGTTCAATATTGGAGACGTGAGGTCGCTGTGACAGGTCAGGCCCTGCATCGGGCCTTTAGCAAGGGATGCATTTCATAATAAACATAAGAGTGAGATGAACATGACCACTGGCAATGTACAGGCCGTTACGCCTGCTGCTTCGACGAGTGCCGCGAGCGCCCGTCCCACCACGGTGAGGTGGAGGATATTCCTGCTTCTGCTGCTCCTGTCGGCCATCAACTACATCGACCGGGCGTCGCTGTCCGTTGCGCTGCCGTTGATCTCCGCTGATTTCAACATGACGCCGGCGCTGGAAGGTTTGATGCTCAGCGCGTTTTTCTGGTCGTATGCGCTGATGCAGATCCCTGGCGGCATGCTGCTCGACCGTTTTCAGACCCGCAACATTGTCGGCATTGCCACCATTGGCTGGGGCCTGTTTCAGGCCTTGGCGGGCGGCGCGCACAACTGGATCACACTGCTCATCACCCGCATCGGTCTGGGCGTCGCAGAGTCACCGATCATGCCGGCCGGGGCCAAGCTCAACGGTGCCTGGCTCACGCCCAATGAACGCGGACGCGGTGCGACCCTCGTCGATGGCGGCGCACCGCTGGGCACTGCATTGGGCGCCATCCTCATCGCGGGATTGATCACCTGGTTTGGCTCCTGGCGGATCGCATTCGTCATCGCCGGCGTCGGCACCATGGTCGTAGGCGTCTGGGCGTGGTGGTACATCAGAAACCACCCCAGTGAACACCCCAAGGTCAATGCCGCGGAGCTCGCGTACATCACTGACGCCAATGAGGCGGCCAGGAAAGCAACGGGCGGGCGCAGGGCGATCCTCAAGGAATTGCTCAAGAGCCGTTCCGTGCTGGCCATGTTCGCGGGCTTCGCTTGCTACAACAGCGTGTTTTACGGCCTGCTGACCTGGATGCCGAGCTACCTGCACCAGGCCCATAATCTGGACATCAAGGCCATGGGCGGCGCGACCTTTCTGATCTTCATGTGCGGGTTCATCGGCGAACTGTTTGGCGGCTGGGTGGCGGACAAATGGAAAGCGGCCGGCGGGCAACCCAACACCGTCATGCGCAGCATGTTCGCAGGCTCCGCAGCCATTGCCGCCCTATGCATTCTCGCCGTGGCTTATACCAGCGACGCCATCGCTGTCATCTCGCTGCTGTGCGTCGCGCTGTTTTTCATTCGCTGGTGCGGCATGTACTGGTGCCTGCCCGCGATACTCGGCGGCCAGTCCAAAGCGGGCGTGTTGGGCGGAAGCATGAACTTCTGCGGGAACATGGTCGGCGTGATTGTGCCCATCCTGATTGGCCTGATCGTGCAGTACACCGGTTCGTACTTCCTGGCGCTGATCTTCTTCGTCGTCATGGCGTCCGGGCTGATGCTGTTCTCCAGCCTGATCGATTACCGCGAGCGTGGATTGGCCTGACCTGCCCTCCACGTTCCACTCCCATTGCGCTCACTGAAAAACCGAGGCAATCGTCATGCAGCTCATAACTACAACAGGCAGTGCAACCGCTGCCAGTGCCGTGATCAGACTCAACGTGCTGGACGATGTGTTGATCGCGCGGCAACCGCTGGTCAAAGGTCTGGTGCTTCAAGCCGAAGGTATCGAGGTGCTTGAGCCTGTGCCTTCCGGTCACAAAGTCGCGGCGCGTCATATCGACGTGGGCCAGCCGGTGCGCCGCTACGGCCAGATTATCGGCTTCGCCAGCCAGCCCATCGAAGCGGGACAACACGTTCATGTCCACAACGTCGCCATGGGGGATTTCTCTCGGGACTACGCCTTCGGTGTCGACGCCAAAGGCAGCCCCGACCCGACCGCAGAGACCTTCATGGGTATCGTGCGCGCCGATGGCCGTGTGGCCACTCGCAGTTACATCGGCATTCTGACGTCGGTCAATTGTTCCGCGACTGTGGCGCGGGCGATTGCCGATTACTTTCGCCGCGACATTCACCCTGAGGCGCTGATTGAATACCCCAACGTCGACGGCGTCGTCGCGCTCACTCACGGCGTCGGCTGCGCCGTCGACCCGGGTGGCGAGGCACTGGCCATGTTGCGCAGGACGTTGGGGGGCTATGCCGTTCACCCGAACTTTGCCTCGGTCCTGATGATCGGTCTGGGTTGCGAGACCAACCAGATTCCCGATCTGCTGGCGGCCCAAGGCCTGACCAGCAGCCATTCGCTGCGCACGTTCACCATTCAGGGCACCGGCGGCACGTCGAAGACCATTGCCAGTGGCATCGCCCAAGTGAAGTCATTGCTGGCAGAAGCCAACAACGTCAAACGCGAACCCGTCAGCGCCAGGCACCTGATCATCGGCCTGCAATGTGGTGGATCGGACGGCTACTCGGGCATCACGGCCAATCCGGCCTTGGGCAATGCGGTCGATCGCCTGGTGGCGGCTGGCGGCACCGCGATTCTGTCGGAGACGCCGGAGGTCTACGGCGCCGAACACCTGCTGACCCGTCGCGCCGTCAGCCAGACGGTCGGTGAAAAGCTCATCGCCCGTATCCACTGGTGGGAGGCCTATTGCAAGCGAATGGACGCCGAGCTGAACAACAACCCTTCTGCGGGCAACAAAGCCGGAGGCTTGACCACCATTCTGGAGAAGTCGCTGGGTGCCGTCGCCAAGGCGGGCTCTACCGATCTGGTGGATGTCTACGAATACGCTGAAACCGTCAGGGCGCACGGCCTGGTGTTCATGGACACCCCCGGCTACGACCCGATCTCCGCCACCGGCCAGGTCGCCGGCGGCGCCAACTTGATTGCCTTCACCACGGGGCGCGGTTCGGCGTATGGCTGTGCGCCCTCGCCGTCCATCAAGCTCGCCACCAACAACCGTCTCTGGGAAACCCAGGAAGAAGACATGGACGTCAACTGCGGCGGAATCGCCGACGGCTCCATGACCATCGAAGAACGCGGCGAGTACATCTTCCGCATGATGCTGCGCATCGCCTCGGGAGACAAAAGCAAAAGCGAACAGCATGGCTATGGCCAGAACGAGTTCGTGCCGTGGCAGATCGGCGCCATCACCTAAGACTTTGCATCCCCCGTTGCATCCCCTTCGACACGCGGGTTCCCGTCGTCCGGCACGACGCGGAGCCGCTTCATTCAGCAGGTCTCCCGTCTCGCAGATTCATTACTCATCCAAACAGGAAACCTGACATGACTCAGATGCTCGGTCTGAACTACATCGGTGGGGACAGTGGCCATGGTTTGTAACCCGTACATCAGGCGCTTTGAGCAGTAGGAACAGTATGATGTGAGGCTTCCAGTTCCCGTACGAGCGGCAGTACGTGTTCACCGAAATACGCCACTTCCTCCTGAAAGTGCAGAAAGGCAGAGAGCACCAGATCCACGCCCACGGCTTTCAACGCCACAATGCGCTCCGCAATCTGTTTTGGCGTTCCAATCAGATTCGTTTTAAACCCGTCGTTGTATTGAACCAGGTCTTCAAACGTGGATTTGGCCCAATTACCCTCACCTTCAGGACTGGCCTTACCGGCCTGTTTTGCTGCATCGCCGAACGCATTCACGGCTTCAGGGTCAGCCTGATCGATGATTTCCTGGAGCACCGCGCGCGCTTGCTCTTCGGTTTCGCGGGCGATGATGAAGGCATTGACCCCGATCTTCACTGAATGCCCGTTGGCCGCTGCCTTCGCCCGAATATCATCCACCTGCGCCTTGATACCTTCTACCGTGTTGCCATTGGTGAAGTACCAGTCGGAGACGCGTGCAGCCATGTCCCGGGCCGCGCGGGAACTGCCGCCCTGAAAGATTTCAGGATGGGGCTGCTGAATCGGTTTGGGACGCAGTGTGTAATTGTGGAAGCGATAGAAATCGCCTTTGAAGGTGAAGTTGTCGGTTGTCCAGATGCCTTTCAACGCCTGGATGAACTCTTCCGAACGACGGTAGCGCTCGTCATGCTCCAGCCATGGTTCGCCAATGGCCTGGAATTCACCTTTGAACCAGCCACTGACGATGTTGATCGCCACACGGCCGGCCGTGAGTTGATCGATTGTCGCCAGTTGCTTGGCAACCACGGCGGGCGTCCAGGGCCCGGGAAGGATGGCGGCAATCACCTTGAGTTTCTCGGTCGCCGCCAGCAATGCATGGCTGAACGCAACAGACTCATGCTGGTTATCGGCGCCGTATCCGGCGGTGAAACGGATTTGCGTAAGCCCGTATTCAAAGCCCGACTTTTCAGCAATTTGCGCCAGCTTGCGGTTGTAATCGATGCCCCAGTCGGTGCGCTGCTCGATCTTACTGACGACCAAGCCGCCGCTGACGTTAGGTACCCAGTATGCGAATTTAATTGCGTTCTGACTCATCTACCGATCTCCAAATAGAGCAAGGGAGCCGCCCGGCGTGGTCGCCAAGTACGGTGTGCCCACCTTCCTGCCATGGAAATAGCAGCAACTGTGCCAGTTGTTTATTTACTGCAATTTCAACAGGTTAACGACCGGGTCAGGGGTTTGGATTTGTCGGCCAACACCGTTTTGCTGAACAGGTGTTTCCAGGCAAACAGTTGTGTTTCCCGCACGCCGCGAAACCCTGTCGCAGGGCAGCCAGCGAAACAGCACAACTGTTGATGCATCAACAGTTGTGCCCGCTCATTCAACGGATTCACCGAGAATAATCGGCCCGATATCGTTCGGCATGGAGCATGCAAAGCGGGTGTATCAAAGCCGCCAGCACCGGACAGCTTTCATCATCACGGGATTTCCCATGCCTGACACGCCGAACAATCCGCTTTCTCTGGGTACCGACTACGAAGCACTGGCTAATCGTTTTCGGCCGCTGTTCCAGGACATTGCAGCGGGCACCGTTGAGCGAGAAAACGCTCGTACTCTCCCATACGAACCCATCAAGTGGCTCAAACAGGCCGGGTTCGGTGCTGTTCGGGTGCCCAGGGAATATGGCGGCGCCGGCGCTTCTGTTGAGCAACTGTTCGAGTTGCTAATCGAATTGGCCGAAGCCGACTCCAATATTCCGCAATCCCTGCGCGGCCATTTTGCCTTCGTGGAAGATCAACTGAATTCGCCCCCGACGGCCGAACGCGAGACATGGTTTCGGCGCTTCGTTGAAGGCGATCTGGTGGGTAACGCCTGGACAGAAACAGGGACTGTGAAGCTCGGTGAAGTCATCACCAAAGCGATTCCGGACGGAGCGCAGTTTCTGTTGAGCGGGAAAAAGTACTACAGCACCGGCAGTCTGTTTTCAGACTGGATCGATGTGTACGCGCAGCGCTCGGACAATGGTGCCGACGTTATTGCAGTGGTGGATGCCCATCACGCCGGCGTACAACTAAGCGATGACTGGGACGGTTTCGGCCAACGCACTACAGGCAGTGGGACCTCAGTGTTCAATAACGTTCCGGTTCCCGCTACACACATCATCCCCTTCGAAAACCGTTTTAAATATCAAACCGCGTTCTATCAACTGGTATTGCTTGCCGTATTGGCGGGCACAGGTCGGGCGATAGAACGCGACATTACCCAGCAGATCCGCGAGCGCACACGCGTTTACAGCCACGGTAATGCCAGCCGCGTCCGCGCCGATGTCCAGATCCAGCAGGTGGTGGGCCAAATTTCCGCTCAGGTTTACGCTGCACAGGCCACCACTCTTCGCTCTGCAAGACCGTTGCAGCAAGCCTATGAAGCTCGCTTTTCGGGGAACCCCGAGGCAGAGCGAACGGCAAACATTGCAGCAGAAATCGAAACGGCGAAAGCACAGGTCGTCGTCTCTGACCTCATTCTGCGAGCCGCTACCGACCTGTTCAATGCGCTCGGCGCCTCAGGCATCAGCGTCAATAAAGCCCTGGATCGACACTGGCGTAACGCGCGTACCGTTGCGTCCCATAACCCGCTCATCTACAAGGCGAAGATCGTCGGTGACTGGAGTATCAACGGCACCGAGCCACCCTATGTCTGGCAAATCGGCCAGGGAGAGCCGAAAGCCAGTTGAAAGCACTGTTTCCAGCCAGGGATTTCGATCCCTGGCAGACGACAGACACCGCGGGCTTGCGGCATGAGAGCGGGCAAGCCCGTCACGGTGCCTCATCTTGGCACCGGCCATTATGCGGGTCGTCCCACTGATCAAAAGTCATCCTGCACCTCTCCACCGTTGATCTTGAAAGCTCGGGTTTGCAGATAGACACTTCGGATGAAGTTGTACTTGTCGCCCGTGATGAGTTTTTCAGACTTCAGGTATTGAGCACGTCCGTCGATGATGCTCGCGCCATACAGGCTATTACGCGTAGGGACGTCGCCGATGTAGCGAATCGGGTTGGCGTAGGCATCGGGCAGGATTGCCTGTGCATCGCGCAGTGTGCTTGGGCCCAGAAACGGCAGTACCAGGTACGGGCCGCTACCGACCCCCCAGTAACCGAGGGTTTGACCAAAGTCCTCATCACTGCGCTGTAACCCCATCGGCGTGGCGACGTCGATCAAACCCGCCAGGCCAATCGTGCTGTTGAACAGAAATCGACTCGTATCGACGCCGGCGCTATGAAACTTGGCTTGAAGTAGATTGTTAGCCAGATTCTTCACCTCCCCCAGATTGTTCAACACGTTGTGAATCCCATCCTGGACAAGGTGGGGGGTGACGAATTGATAACCTTGAGCCAAGGGTTTGAGCGCATACGTGTCCAAGGTGTCGTTGAACGAAAACACCGGCCGGTTAAAACCTTCCCATGGGTCCGTGTCCGGATCCGCATGGCAAAGCGGTGAAGCGGTGATCAAGCAGGCGCAGGTGAGCCCTTGAAGGCGACGGCTGAGTGCGGAACGAAAAGCGCACATGTTTATTCCCTAGTGAGTGAAGTAACCCGATTTGATCCGCGCAGGCCGTTCCATCGCTGCAGTTGCGTGTGTGTGCACGTGGCGGCGTCATTTCGACTGAGCCCTCAGTACCAGCCGCCTCCCAGCACTTTGTATAAGGTGATGCGGTTGCTCTGCTCGGTCAGGCGCAGCGTGATCAGGTCTTGCTGGGCGCTGTAGAGCGAGCGTTGTGCATCCAGGGCTTCGAGGTAACTTTTCGAGCCGCCTCGATACAAAGCATCCGAGAGTTCGAAGCTTTTACTGCTGGCGTCGGTCAGCGCCTGTTGCGCGGCGATACGGCGATCCAGCGTGCTGCGCACGGCCAATGCATCAGCCACTTCACGGAACGCGGTCTGCAGGGTTTGCTGATAGGTCTGCACCCGGATGTCACGTTCGACGTTGGCCGAATCCAGAGTCGCGCGGTTACTTCCCCCGTTGAAAATGGGCACGCTGATACTCGGCGCGAAAGTCCAGGCACCGCTGCCGGCTTTAAACAGGCCGGCCAGCGCGGAGCTGGATGAGCCGGCGCTGGCGGTCAGGGTGATGCTGGGGTAGAACGCCGCACGGGCCGCGCCAATATCAATATTGGCGGACCTGAGCGTGTGCTCCGCCGACAACACATCCGGACGCTGTTGCAACAGGCTGGAGGGCAAGCCCGGCGGAATGTCCACCAGCACCGCCGCCGATTCCAGGTGCGTGCCCGGCAACAGCGCCTCGGGCAGGTCACTGCCCACCAGCAGGCGCAAGGCGTTGCGGTCCTGCAGAATCTCGCTCTCATAGAAAGCCACATCGCCCCGTGCCGTTTCGACCGTGGTCTGTGCCTGGGCCACGGCCAACTCCGCAGAGCCACCCAAGGCATAGCTGCGCTGGGTCAGGTCGTAGGTGGCCAACTGGCTGGTCAGGGTTTGCTGGGCCAACAGCAACCGTTCGTTGTCGGCGGCCAACGTCAGCCAGGCCGTGGCCACCTCGGCCACCAGGCTGATTTGCGTGCTGCGCCGGGTCTCTGTCAGTGCCAGGTAGTCTTCCAGCGCTTCGTCACGCAGGTTGCGCACCCGGCCAAACACGTCCAGTTCATAACTGCTTAGCCCCAGCTCGGCGCTGTAATCATGGGCGGTGACTGCGCTGCCGGTGTTGGACAGTCCTCCCGGCGTGCGGCTGTGGGTCCCGCTGACGCTTGCGTCAATGGCAGGAAACAGGTCCGCGCGCTTGATGCGGTATTGCGCCCGGGCTTTTTCGACGTTCAGGCTGGCCAGGCGCAAGTCGCGATTATTGGCCAGCGCCAGGCTCTGCACCTGCGCCAGGCGACGGTCAGTGAAAAACTGCCGCCATTTGATGTCGGCGCTCACCTGACCTTTTGGCAGGCTGGCCGCCGGCAACCATTGCTCGGAGACGGGCGCTTCAGGGCGCTCATACTGCGGCGCCAGATTGACGCAGCCCCCCAGGGCCAATGCGGCCAGCAAGGGCCAGTGTGACTTGATCATGCATCACCTGTCGGGGCAGATTGGATAGCATTGCGTACGCGGCCAAAGCGGCGGCGGATCAGCAAAAAGAACAGCGGTACGAAGAAGAGGCCCAGCACCGTGGCGCTGAACATGCCTCCCAGCACGCCAGTACCGATGGCCTGACGCCCGGCCGAGCCTGCGCCAGTACTCAAGGCCAGTGGCAATACGCCGAACATGAACGCCAGGGACGTCATCAGGATCGGCCGCAGGCGTTGGCGCACCGCGATCAGCGTGGCGTCAATCACGCTGTTGCCCTGCTCTTGCAGGTGCTTGGCGAACTCGACGATGAGGATCGCGTTTTTCGCGGCCAGCCCCACGGTGGTCAACAGCCCGACCTGGAAGTAAACGTCGTTGCTCAACCCGGCGACACGGGTCGCGAGCACTGCACCGATCACCCCCAGGGGCACCACCAGAATCACTGAGAACGGCACCGACCAACTCTCGTAGAGGGCGGCCAGGCACAGGAACACAAACAACACCGAGATCGCGTATAGCAGCGGTGCCTGAGACCCGGACAGCCGTAGCTGATAGGACTGCCCTGTCCACTCGTAGCCGATGCCCTGAGGCAATTGCCCGACGATGGCTTGTACCGCGTTCATCGCGTCCCCGGAACTGACGCCTGGCGCGGGATCGCCGACGATTTCCAGGGACGCATTACCGTTGTAGCGCTCCAGTAACGGCGAGCCATAACTCCACGCACTGCTGGCAAAGGACGAGAACGGCACCATGTCACCGTTGCTGTTGCGCACAAACCAATGATCAAGGTCCGCCGCCTGCATGCGCGAGGAGGCTTGCCCCTGCACATAGACTTTCTTCACCCGGCCCTGGTTGAGAAAGTCGTTCACGTACGTACCGCCCAACGCCGTCGACAGGGTGGCGTTGATGTCGCTGGTGCTCAGGCTCAGGGCGCCGGCCTTGCGGTCGTCAATGCTGATCTTTAGCTGCGGCGCATCGTCCAGGCCATTGCTGCGAACCCCCTGCAAGCGTGGGTCTTTTCTGGCCAGCTCAAGCAACTTTTCGCGAGCCGCCACCAACGCGTCATGGCCGAGGCCACCGAGGTCCTTGAGTTGAAGGTCGAAGCCCGAGCTCTGGCCCAGGCCGCGCACCGTCGGAGGCTGCATGACGAACGCGTCGGCATCACCGATGCTGGACAGCGCCATGGTCGCCCGCTGGGCAATCGAGGCCGCATCCTGGCCGGAGCTGCCACGCTCGGCCCAGTCCTTGAGGCGTATAAAGGCCCGCGCGGTATTCTGGCTGTTGCCGCCCATGCCTAGCCCGCTGATGCTGATCATCGATTCGACTTCGGGCTGTTTGAGAATGTAGTCCTCGAACTGCTTGATCACGCTTTGCGTACGGCTGTCCGTCGCGCCTACCGGCAACTGGATCTGTGCCAGCAGAATCCCCTGGTCTTCGTCCGGCAGAAACGAGGTGGCCAGATTCATGTAGCCCACCGCCATGACCACTAGCACCAGCCCATAAAGCAGCAGGCTCCGTCCCCAGCGCCGTAACACCACACCCACCCACCGTTCATAACCGGCGCTGGCCCGTTCAAAGGTGCGGTTGAACCAGCCGAAGAACCCGCGCTGAACACCCGGCGTCTTGTCGTGATGCGCTTTGAGCAGCGAAGCACACAGCGCGGGTGTCAGGGTCATGGCCACCAATACCGAGAGGACCATGGCCGAGACAATGGTCACGGAAAACTGCCGATAGATAATCCCGGTGGAGCCGCCGAAAAACGCCATGGGGATGAACACCGCACTCAGTACCAGGGTGATGCCGACCAGTGCACTGCTGATTTCACTCATCGATTGTCGCGTGGCAGCCATGGGCGACAGCCCCTCGCCCATCAACCGCTCGACGTTTTCCACCACCACGATGGCATCATCCACCAGCAAGCCGATCGCCAGGACCATGGCGAACATGGTCAGGGTGTTGATCGAGTAGCCGAACAGCGACAACACGCCGAACGTGCCCAACAGCACCACCGGCACGGTAATCGCCGGGATCAGCGTCGCGCGCAGGTTCTGCAGGAACAGAAACATGATCAACACCACCAGCACGATCGCCTCGCCCAGGGCCTTGACCACCTCCTCGATGGACAGGCTCACAAACGGCGTGGTGTCGTAGGCAATCACGTTCTTGAGCTGCATTTCTGCCGGGTAGAACGGCTGCATCTCCTGAAGCTTGGCCTTGACCGCCTCGCCGACGTTCAGCGCATTGGCGCCTGCCGCCAGTTGCACACCCATGGCCGCCGCGGGCTTGCCGTTGAGCGCCGTACTGATGTCGTAGCTTTCACTGCCCAACTCCAGGGTCGCGACGTCGCCCAGCAGGACCACAGCCCCATCACTGTCGGACTTGACCACCACATTACGAAACTCTTCGACGGTTTGCAGTTTGCTGCGTGCGCTGATGGTGGCGTTCAACTGCTGCCCCTTGACGGCCGGCAAGGCACCGAGCTGGCCGGCGGAGACTTCGGTGTTCTGCGCCTCCAGGGCACTGCTGACGTCCGAAGGCATCAGCGCGTATTTTTCCAACAGCGCAGGGTCCAGCCAGATGCGCATGGCGTAGCCTGATCCCAACGTCTGCACATCGCCGACACCGTCTATTCGGCTGATCGAGTCCAGCAAGGTGGTGGAGATGTAGTCACCGATCTGGGTGCCGGTGACACTGGGATCAGCCGACGCCAGCGCGACGATCATCAAAAAGTCCGAGCCGCCCTTGGTCACGGTCAGGCCCTCGCTTTGTACCGTTTGCGGCAGTCTTGATTCGGCTTGTTGCAGCTTGTTCTGCACCTGCATCTGGGCGACATCAGGGTCGGTGCCGGCGGTAAAGGTCAGACTGATGCTGGCGCTGCCGGCCGAACTGCTGGTGGCCGACATGTAGGTCAGGTTATCCAGACCCTTCATCTGCTGCTCGATGACCTGAGTCACCGAGTCTTCCACGGTCTTGGCCGAGGCCCCGGTGTACGTGGCGGAAATCTTGACGGTGGGCGGTGCGATGTCCGGGTATTGCTCAAGGGGCAACTGGCTGATGGACAGACCGCCGCCGAGCATGATCACGATGGCGATGACCCAAGCGAAAATCGGTCGATCAATGAAAAAGTGCGCCACGCTCAACCCTCCTTCACGGGGGTGGACGGTGCGGCTGCCTGATCACTCGCGTCCTGCACCTGCACGGCGGCCCCGGCACGGACTTTTTGTCCGCCCTCGACGATCAACTGATCACCCGTCTTCAAGCCGCCCGTGACCCACCACTGATTACCCACGGCGCGGTCGATGGTCAGTTCACGCTGTTCGACCTTGCCGTCGACCACCAACAACGCCGTGGTCACGCCGCTGGCGCTGCGATTTACGGCTTTTTGCGGCACTAGAATGGCCTGGTCATTGCGCGCCTGTTCCAGCACCCCGCGGACATACATTCCCGACAGCAGCAGGTGATCCGGGTTGGCGAACTCAGCGCGCAGCGTGACGGTGCCCGTGCCCTCGTTGACACTGACACCGCTGACCTTGAGCCGTCCCTCGTGGTTGTAGGTGCTGCCATCGTCGAGTTTCAGGCTGATGCGTGCCTCGCCCTCGCCGCTGGACTGCAAGACGCCGCTGGCCAGGTCACGCTTGAGCCGCAGCAGTTCGGTGGTCGACTGGGTAACGTCCACATAGATCGGGTCGAGTTGCTGCACCGTCGTCAACGCGCTGTCCTGATTGGCCACCACCAACGCCCCCGGGGTCACGGTGGAGGTTTCAATCCGTCCGCTGACCGGCGAGGTGATACGGGTGTAAGCCAGATTGATCCGGGCGGTCTGGACTTCGGCCTCGGCGACTTTTACGTCGGCGGCGGCCGTCAGCAAGGTCGCCTGAGCGTCTTCGTTGTCTTGCTGGCTGATGGCATTGATTTTCACCAGTCCGGCGTTGCGCCTGGCCGTGGCCTGCGCCGAATTGAGCGTGGCGCGGTACTTGGCCAGACTTGCCTGAGCCTGCGCCAAAGCGGCGGTATAAGATGCCGCATCCAGCTGGTACAGCGCTTGTCCGACATTGACATCCGCACCCTCGACAAACAGACGCCGCTGGACGAGGCCACCGACCTGCGGACGAATCTGCGCCACCATGAACGCCTGGGTGCGCCCCGCCAGCTCAGTGGTCAGCACCTGGCTCTGGGGTTTGATGCTGATGACCGAGACTTTCGGGATCACCGCTTGCGGTGCAGGCTCGCCGCCGGAGCAACCGCCCAGCAGAACCAGAATGATCAGGGACAGGAGAACCGCGGCGGTTACCAGGAATTTGGCGAGTATTTTCGTCGACATAGCTGCCTCTGCATAACGGAATGGCTTGAGTCGGCGCCATCGTGCAAGGCAAATGTGCAGGAAAATTGAAGATTGCCCGCCCGGCTTGAATCTTTCTTTGGTCAGGGCCTAAATGCCCCATCCCTTCTTACCGGCCCGCCTCCATGAAGTTGAGTATCTCCACCAAGCTGTTTATTGCCGTACTGGCCGGCGCGCTGCTGGTCATCCTGAGCATGGGCCTGGCGACGGGCTGGAGTTTCGGACGGGGCTTTCTGGGCTATCTCAATGAGCAGGCGCTGGACCGCATGGCGCCGGTGTTACCGCGCCTGGAAAGTGCCTACGCGCGTGAGGGAAACTGGGAGTTCCTGCGCAACCAGCCGGATCGCTGGTTTGACATCATGCGGCCCGAACTCGGCGAGGATCCGGCGAAGAACGACTTGCGCACCCCCCTGGCCTCGGACCTGACGGGGGCCCTGTTTCGCATCGCGTTGCTGGATAAACACAAAAAGCGCGTGAACGGCTACCCCGACATCGGCAACGACGCGCTGTTACGCCCGATCGTGGTGGCGGATGAAACCGTCGGCTGGCTGGCTGTTACCCCGTTCCAGAGCGTGACGGAAGCGGGCGGTGAACGGTTCCAGCAATACCAGTTGCGGACCAGCCTGGTCATGGGGGCCTTTTCGCTGCTGCTGGCGATGCTGATTGCCTGGTGGATCGCCCGCACATTGCTGGAGCCGGTCAAACGGGTGGCCGCCGCAACGCATCGCCTGGCCAGCGGCGACTACGGCGGGCGGGTGGTGGTGGCCTCCAATGACGAAGTGGGTCAACTGGCCCGTGACTTCAATCAGCTCGCCTACACCCTGGAACGCAATGAACAGATGCGTCGCGAGTTCATGGCGGATGTGTCCCACGAGTTGCGCACCCCGCTGTCAGTATTGCGCGGTGAGCTGGAGGCCATTGAAGATGGCGTACGCACCCTCAACCCAGAGTCGATGAAGTCATTGCAAGGTGAGGTCAGCATGCTCAGCAAACTGGTGGATGACTTGTATGAGCTGTCCCTGGCGGATGTAGGCGCACTGACCTACCGAAAACAGCCGTGCGCAGTGGATCAACTGCTGGAGGCCAGCGTGTCGATGTTTCAGGAGCGCTTGAACGCCCGGCAGCTGCGCGTTGAACTGGACCTGCCGTCCCAGCCCCTGGAACTGTCCGCCGATGCCAATCGCCTGCAGCAATTGTTTTGCAACCTGCTGGAAAACACTGTGCGCTACACCGACCCGAACGGGCTGATCCACATCAGGGCCGTCCTTGATCGCGACAACGTATGCATCGAATTCCTGAACTCCGGTCCTGGGGTGTCGGACGAGCAGCTGCCGCGCCTGTTCGAACGTTTCTATCGGGGCGAATCGTCGCGCGCCCGGGCCAGCGGCGGGGCCGGCCTGGGGCTGGCCATCTGTCGCAGCATCGCCCTCGCCCACGGCGGCAGCCTCAGCGCCGCTCACTCGCCTCTCGGCGGGCTTTGGCTGACGCTGCATCTGCCACGGAATATCTGAACCATGACCGACGACTCCCCGATCCTGATCGTTGAAGACGAACCGAAGCTGGCCGCATTGCTGCAGGATTATCTGATCGCGGCGGGCTACCCGACCCGATGCCTGGACAACGGCTTGCAAGTGGTGCCGACCGTGCGCGCCCAGACACCGCGCTTGATTCTGCTCGACCTGATGCTGCCCGGGCGCGACGGTATGCAGGTCTGCCAGGACCTGCGCGGTTTCAGCGCCGTGCCGATCATCATGATCACCGCCCGCGTTGAAGAAGTGGACCGCCTTCGGGGCCTTGACCTGGGCGCGGACGACTATATCTGCAAGCCTTTCAGCCCCCGCGAGGTGGTCGCCCGGGTCAAGGCCATCCTGCGCCGCGGCCCCCAAATGCTGACCAGCGTCCCACCGCGACTGCTGATTGATGAAGCACAACACCGTGCGTCACTCAATGGTGTCGAACTGGACCTGACACGCATTGAACTGCGGCTGCTCAGCACCTTTGCACGTTCAGCTGGGCGGGTATTTTCCCGTGATCAGCTGCTCGACAAGCTCTACTCCGACCACCGCGTGGTCACTGACCGCACGGTGGACAGCCATATACGCAACCTGCGGCGTAAGCTGGAACAGGCCTGCCCGGGTGAGACGCCCATTGAATCGTTGTATGGCGTGGGCTATCGATTTCTGCTCACTGATGCGTGAAGCGTCAGCGAGGCAAATGCCCCTGGCTCAACCTGCGAGGCGCTGGGTCTGCGCTTCAATCGCCGCCATCTCCAATCCCCTGACGACGTTGCTCAGATTGATCAGCGTCATCCAGCGCACCTGATCACCCTTGCCGATGCTCACCAGGCTGCGCATGCGGTCGTTGAGCGAACCCCTGACTCTGACGCTCTGCTCCCAACCCTCGGGATGCTCGGAGGCCGGGTGGGTGAAGGTTTCAATGGAGTCGGTCCGGTTGACCACCAGCCCGAAGCTATTAAGCTCGCCCTTGACCAGCAGTACCCGCTCCAGCGTATTGTCGGGAGGCGTTGCGCCTTCTATCAGACTGCTCAGGCAGACCAGCGGAATCTGTTCGCCACGTAAATTGAAACTGCCCAGCAAATGGGTTTCCTGTTGCGCGAAGCGGACAAAGTGCTCAGGCATATCCAGGATTTCCAGCACTTGGTCCAGCGGAACCACGAACGGCTGAGAGGCCTGGAACACCAGGCACGTCTGGTTCATCTGCGCGAGGCGAGAGCCCAGCGCGTCCTGGATCGGCGGACTGGTCTGGTAGATCCGGGCGAAACTGAGCGTCTCCTGTCGCTCCACCAGCGCGCGATGTTCCAGCAACAGCGCCTGTTCTCCGTTTTCCAGGCCGACGACACCGGCAAAGAGCGCGGGCTCCCGTAACCCATAACGCGGCAACGGCAGGATTTCATGAGCACGCTTGCGCACGATCGAGATCATTCGGTCATAGGTCAGACCGATGCGATAGCCCTCCCGCGAGGTCAACACCAGCAACTGGGTCTGGTTGCGCGCCTGCTCAGTCGCCGGGCATTCAATGCCCAGTATCCGGTTCAGGTTCAAGGCAGGCACATCCACACCACGCCGGTTCACCACGCCCAGGCAATAGTCGCCCCCCAGCTTGCTGGGCAGCATCTCCGGTCGGTCCACCAGCTCGGTGATCGCCTTCGCGTCCACGGCGTAGCGCTTTCCTTCGCACTCGAACAACAGCAAGTGATGCAGCTCTCGGGCGGGGTCCTGAACCTGCTTCTCCTGGTTTACATCCCCGGAGTGCGCAGTCAAGACCTGGGGCAAGCCGCACAGTGCTTGCAGATCGAGCCGATAGATCATTCGCTCACTGTCCAGCAGCGCGAGTTCGGGCAGCAGCGCAACCGCGTTGCCCTCCCCGCTGAGCCGGCACAGATTTCGCGGCTCGACCTTCATCACATCACTGACGCCGCTGACCGCAATGCCCAGGCGTCGACCTTGATGATTGACGATGGCGACCATCTCCAGCGGATCATGAGAGGAGACGTCATGCTCACCGAGCAACGACCGCAGTTCGATCAGCGGCAGCGCCCTCCCGCGCAGGCTGAACATGCCGAGCAGCGCGCCGCCTTGCTGCGGGTGAGGCTGCAGCCGGGCGGGCCAGTTGATCACCTGTTCCAGTGCGTGGGCGTCGATCGCGACTTCCAGCCCGGCAATCTTGACGACCCCAAAAGCCAGGGCGTCGCTCACAGGCTTTCAACCTGGCCTGGCACGCTCAGGCCTTTGCCCAACCCGGTCGCCAGCTTGATACGGTTGAGCTCGCCGATCAGTTCGGCTACCCGCTCAGCCAGATGATGCTGTTCCTGAGTGGCCGCGCCGATGGTCGTCATCGCGCCATTGGTTTTTTCGACACCGGCCACGATCCGCTCGAACGCACTGCCCGCGCTGCGGGAGATCTCGCTGCCGGAATTGATGCGGCGCACCGTCTCCTGAATCAGTTTGTTGATTTTGGTAGTGGCCTGGGAGGATTTTTCAGCCAGCTTGCGCACTTCATCCGCCACCACTGAAAAGCCCAGTCCATGTTCACCGGCCCGTGCCGCTTCGATCGCTGCGTTGAACGCGAGCATGTTGGTCTGGCCGGCGATCGTACTGATCACCTCAATGATTTCCTGGATGTCTTCGGCCGACTTGCCGATGGTGTCCATCGCCGCGGACGCCTCGTTGAGGGTCTGGGAGCCGCGCTGGGCTTCATCCTGGGTAATGCGTGCCTGATCGTTGGCGTCGCCGGTGGTTTTGACCACTTCGGCAATGGCCTGCATCAGGCGGGTGACTGACTCATCCATGGCCTGGGTCTTGGCTTCAATGGCTTCTTCC
This sequence comes from Pseudomonas sp. PS02290, assembly GCF_029960075.1. Classification (NCBI taxonomy): domain Bacteria; kingdom Pseudomonadati; phylum Pseudomonadota; class Gammaproteobacteria; order Pseudomonadales; family Pseudomonadaceae; genus Pseudomonas; species Pseudomonas sp. PS02290. The sequence goes on along the minus strand of NZ_JASCOY010000010.1, from coordinate 4,228 downwards.
AGCTCGACCTGGGCGGTAATGTCGGTGGCGAACTTGACCACCTTGTAGGGTTGCCCCACCGCGTTGAACACAGGATTGTAGGTGGCCTGAATCCATATTTTCTGCCCGTACTTGCTGATGCGCATGAAGCGACCTGTGAAGAACTTGCCGCTGCTCAGCGCGCCCCAGAACTCACGATAAGGCGTGGTCTTGACGTACTCGGGTTCACAAAACAGCGAGTGATGGCGGCCCTTCAATTCCTCCATCCGGTAACCCACCAGATCCAGAAAGTTAGCGTTGGCCGAGAGAATATTGCCGCTCAGGTCGAATTCGATCACGCCCTGGGCGCGGTTGATGGCGTTGACCTTGCCTTCGTGCTCCATCGTCCGCAGTTTGGTCTCGGTGACGTCGGTGGCGAACTTGACGATCTTGTAGGTCTGCCCCTGGGCATCAAGAATCGGGTTGTAGGACGCTTGAATCCAGACATCCCGACCGTCCTTGCTCAGGCGCTTGTACTCGTTGGAGTCGTATTCCCCCTTGCCGAGTTTCTCCCAGAACTCGCGGTAAGCCAGAGAAGCCGCGTATTCGGGTTCACAGAACATGCGGTGATGTTGGCCCACGACTTCTTCCAGGCTGTAACCCATGGCCGCGAGAAACTTGCTGTTGGCGTTCAACACATAACCCTCAGGCGTGAACTCGATCAACGCCTGGGAGCGCTCGATTGCAGCGATTTTGCTTTCCCATTCGGCATTGCGATTGCGCACTTCCGTGACGTCGCTGGCAAATTTGACGATTTTGAAAGGCTTGCCGTTGTTGTCCATTACCGGGTTGTAGGTAGCCTGCAGCCAGATCTGGCGCCCGTCCTTGGCCTGACGCTGGTACTGACCGGCGTCAAACTTACCGGTGCCCAGCTTCTCCCAGAACATCAGGTATTCCTTGCTGGTCGCATAGTCGGGCATGCAAAACAGCCGGTGATGGCGCCCACGAATTTCCTCGATTTCGTAACCCATGCAATCGAGGAAGTTCTGGTTGGCGTACAGCACGTTGCCCTGCAGGTCGAATTCGATGACGGCCTGGGAGCGGTCGATGGCGCTCAGGAGGGAGTTCAAGTCAGCGCCGGCCTGGGCAAGTTCGGCAGCAGGGTTTGATCGGTTGTTCATGGGGCAGGTCCGCTAATTGGAGTTGGATGGGCGGGGTTCCTTCCCTGAAAGTAACAAGCAGCAGCTATTCACTTTCCAGCGTTCGAGAGCGTCGCCTGAGATGAAGCTCGGGGAAACTCGGCTCGCGTTGTTCGCTGACCAGGCAACAATCGGCTGGCCTGGCCAGTACAAAACGTGCGTGCTGGCCTATTCGCATCGGCTGCAAATGGGATGAACTTGAGCCCGGGTTGTACATTTATTTATGCATGTACAACGTTGTACCTCGGCAAGTCGACCGGCGGGGGTTGTAGGGTGCCTCGGCAGGCCTTTAACATTTACTGGTTTTTTGAAGCACGTTGAAGGAGACACCGTGTCTTTGTCCCTCTGGCTGCCTACGCCGCCTTAGCGCTACGCCCCCCTCGCAACACGCTGACCGCCCCCTGATTGCGGTCTAATTCTGCCGTGCCTGATTGATCGTCGCGGCGACCCCAAAAACTCTATTGATTACAGACGCACCTGCATGCCTCAGCGTTTGGCGCTGGGCCCCATGCCGTGCCTGCTATGGGTAAATACATGCGCGAACCTATCAAAACCGCCTGGTTATCAAACATCAGGGCGGATGTCCTTGCCGGCCTGGTGGTGGCGCTGGCCCTCATCCCCGAGGCCATTGCGTTTTCCATTATTGCCGGCGTCGACCCCAAGGTCGGTCTTTACGCCTCATTCTGTATTTGTACGGTCATCGCCGTCGTTGGCGGTCGTCCCGCGATGATTTCCGCCGCCACGGGCGCCATGGCGTTGTTGATGGTGAACCTGGTCAAGGACCATGGCCTTCAGTACCTGCTGGTGGCGTCCCTGGTGTGTGGCGTTCTGCAGATAATGGCTGGCTACCTGCGGCTGGGCGAACTGATGCGATTCGTGTCTCGCTCGGTCGTCACCGGCTTTGTGAATGCCCTGGCAATCCTGATCTTCATGGCGCAGCTCCCCGAGCTCACCGGGGTTACCTGGCCGGTTTATGCCATGACCGCGGGAGGCCTGGCGATTATCTACCTCTTCCCCCGCCTGCCCGTGCTGGGGAAACTGCTTCCTTCGCCGCTGGTGTGCATCGTTGTACTCACAGCTGTTTCAATCAACATGGGCCTGAGCATCCACACAGTGGGAGACATGGGATCGTTGCCCGACAGCTTGCCGGTTTTCATGTGGCCTGATGTCCCCCTGACGCTGGAAACACTGTTGATCGTGCTGCCCTACTCTGCCGCGCTGGCCGTGGTGGGGCTGCTCGAATCGATGATGACAGCGACCATCGTCGACGACCTCACCGACACGGGGAGCGATAAAAACCGTGAGTGCAAAGGCCAGGGTGTCGCCAACGTCGCGGCCAGTCTCATCGGTGGCATGGCGGGTTGCGCCATGATCGGGCAATCGATGATTAACGTGAAATCGGGTGGCCGAACCCGCTTGTCGACCCTGAGCGCAGGGGTGTCCCTGCTGATCATGATGGTTTTCCTGGGTGACTGGCTGGCCCGCATTCCCATGGCAGCATTGGTCGCGGTCATGATCATGGTGTCCATCAGCACCTTTAGCTGGGATTCCATCCGCAACCTCAAGGCGCACCCCCTTCCAACCAACATCGTAATGATCGTCACGGTGGTGGTCGTCGTTGCCACAGACAACCTGGCGTTCGGCGTCATCGCCGGCACCTTGCTCGCGGCGATGTTCTTCGCCAACAAGATCGGGCATGACCTGGAGATCACGTCCAGCCGCGATCCTGAACATCGTCACCGCACCTACTACGTATCAGGCCAGGTGTTCTTCGCCTCATCGGACCGGTTCTCCAAAGCCTTTGATCTCCAGGAGCCATTGGCAACGCTGGCCATTGACCTGCGCGAGGCCCACTTGTGGGACGTTACGGCAGTCGCGGCTCTGGACAAAGTGGTGTTGAAGCTTCGCCGTGAAGGCGTGCAGGTGGACGTGATCGGGATGAACCGGGCGACTGCCACCCTGGTGGACCGCTTCGGCATCCATGACAAACCGGGCAGCGTTCATACACTGATGGGGCATTGAAGGCCCGCGATGCGAGCTGTGGCTGTGGCTGCGGAGCGCCCGTCAAGCGCCCGTCCATGCTCCGTTGTCCGGAAAGCCCCGGGGCGATGCGGCGGTACGCGCGTTCGTCCGTTCGAACGACCTGTTGAACTTCACCGCCGCGCCGATACCGAAGATGCTGAACGATCTGCCCGTGGGCGGCCGCTCTCCCGCACAGCCGTACACGCCCTTGCTCGACCCGATGCGGGTCGAACGATGGCCTGACACTTCGCCCCCTTTTCAGGTAATGCACATGGCAGCAAAGGCTCACCTCGGTTTAAAAAATCATGAAGTTCTGGGGCATTTTCTAGACGCAGCTTCGCACCTGACCGGGGCGGCGGGCGCCATACTGATCCTGCAAGACGAAGACCAATGGCACACGGTAGCGACCCACGGCGCCGCACCGCTGGTGCGTCCGGACGAAATCACCGGCGGTTGGCTGAAGATGATGTTGTCCTACGGTGACGTCGTCGACGTAGGCGCAGCGATGCCCGCTGACACCGTACTGCCTGCCGGGCTCGATCAGATTGTCAACGCATCGCTGGTGTGCGTTGCGATCAGGGATTGCAACGCGGTGCTGGCCGGAGCGGTACTGATGACAATCCCGCTGCCCCATACACGACTCAGCGCCGCACACATCTACGGCCTGCAAACCCATGCCGCCGATCTTTACGACGCGCTGAAGATGGACCCGGCCAACGGGGCCGGCGCGTCTGCGGTGATCGAACGTCTGCGATTGCTGGAGTCGGTGGTGGTCAACGCCAAGGACGCCATCCTGATCACCGAGGCGGAACCCATCGATTTGCCGGGCCCACGCATTGTTTATTGCAATCCAGCGTTCCTGACCACCACCGGTTTCAGCCTCGACGAGGTCATGGGAAAGACGCCGCGGATTCTGCAATGCCCGGAGACCGATCGCCAGACGCTGCAAAAAATCAGGGATGCGCTGCAACGGTGGGACCCTGTTGAAGTCGAGCTCATCAACACCCGGCGTGACGGCACTCAGTTCTGGGTGCAGCTCAGCATCGTGC